>DEUP01000032.1 GCA_002362625.1 Clostridiales bacterium UBA3259 | reverse complement strand
GATTTTGTGAAAACAATATGCTGGCTGCATAGTGTTTCAAATTTATTTTGGGCGGGGCAATCCGCCCTTTTTTCTTTCCTTCTGGTATGCTATACTAAGGTTCTTTGACTGTGCGGTTTGGAAAATAACAAAGTCGTTAAACACTTCCTCTACGGTTTTGCGGGATTGTCCAGATAAAGATAGTTTTTTGGACATAATTCAGACCTCATGCCTTTCTCAAAAATGGGGGTGAAGGCATGAGGTCTGACTTCCGGGCAGGGGAAAGGAAAATGGTCAAAAGAAAAACGCCCAATTTCTTTCGAAATCAGGCGTTTTTGGCAGAGGATGAGGGATTCGATTGCCAGTTTGCCAATGGCAAACTGTATGGTGATGACCAGTTTTTGAACTGGTCATTGCCACAGTCCACCGGACAGCCCCATTTAAATGGGTTCGAACCCTCAAAATCCGACGGCAAAAAGAAAACACCACCCTTGGGTGGTGTTCTCTTTTTGGCAGAGGATGAGGGATTCGAACCCCCGCAAACGGAGTCAGAGTCCGGTGTGCTACCGTTACACAAATCCTCTATGCCCCGGTAAGTCGCTTGCTGGTGTTCCGTCACCGGGCAGGAATCTTTCGACGACTGCCACGTTCGTAACGAATTGTCTGCGGCGACTCGCCGCTTGGTGGAGACTACGGGACTCGAACCTGTGACCTCATGCGTGTGAAGCATGCGCTCTAACCAGCTGAGCTAAGCCTCCATATGTGAGCGAGAATTATTATACCACATTTTTCAGGAAAGTCAACCATTATTCCGGAAAAATTTTGCTTGCTTTCCGCAGATTTTCTGGTATGCTGTTCTTGAGTGAGGTGTGGCCATGAAATATACGGATATGACCCCTGGAACCTTCCTCAGCCGTCCCAACCGCTTCGTTGCCCATGTGCGCATCGGCGATCAAACTGAGGTGGTGCATGTGAAAAACACAGGCAGGTGCCGGGAGCTGCTGCCTGCCGGCGCCCGGGTCTGGTGTCAGAAGGCCTCCAATCCGGCCCGGAAAACCAAGTATGACCTGATTACCGTGGAGAAGGGACGCAGGCTGATTAACATGGATTCCCAGGCCCCTAACCATGCGGCGGCGGAATGGCTGCTGTCCGGCGGCTTGGGAGAAATGGAAGATCTGCGGCCGGAGACGGTTCACGGGGATTCCCGGTTTGACTTTTCCTTCCGTAAAGACGGGAGGCTGTGCTTCCTGGAGGTCAAAGGGGTGACATTGGAAGAGGATGGAATCTGCGCCTTTCCTGACGCGCCTACCCAGCGGGGAGTTAAGCACCTGCGGGGACTGAAGGAGGCGGTGAGGGAGGGCTTCGGGGCCTATGTGCTGTTCGTCATTCAGATGGGGGATGTGAAGTATCTCCGCCCAAATGACAAGACGGATCCCCAATTTGGGGCGGCTCTGCGGGATGCGGCGGAGGCGGGCGTGGAGATTCTGGCCATGGACTGCGAGATAACGGTGGACGAAATGCGGATCCGGCAGAGCGTGCCGGTCAAGCTTAACTAGGAGGTAACCTATGGATCATCGGGAAAAAACGGCGGAACTTTTTTTAAACGGAAGCAACTGTGCCCAGGCGGTGGTGGTGGCCTTCTGCGATGTAACGGGGTTGGAGCCTGGCTTCGCGGCAAAAATGGCCTCTTCCTTCGGCGGCGGCATGGGCCGGATGCGGGAGGTCTGCGGCGCGGTCAGCGGGATGCTGATGGTGCTGGGTCTGCTGTACGGCTATGAGGACCCCGGGGAAATGGATCGGAACAAGCGGGAGCACTATGCTCTGGTGCAGCAGCTTGCGGGACAGTTCCGGGAGGAGGTGGGCAGCATCGTCTGCCGGGAGATTCTCAAAAATCCGCCCTCGGATCCCAACCCTACTCCCCGGACGGCGGAATTCTACCGCAAGCGCCCCTGCACCCGAATGGTGATGACAGCGGCGGGACTGCTGGATGACTACATTCAGGCCCACCCTGTGGAGAATTCCCATGGGTGAGCTGATCTATAACCAGACGGAGATTCCCAGGGAGCAGTACCGTTATGGCTTGCGCGCCTCGGCGGCGGTGGGCTGCGGCTGGATTGCCACCTATAACGCCCTGCTGCTTCTGGGACACACCACCGATATTGAAGCGCTGATCCGCTACTATGAGTGGCAGCTGCCCCTGATTCACGGGAACCTGGGCACCTCCTTCTGGGCGCCGGCGGCAGTCTTCCGAAATTGGGGCTTCCCGGTGAAGGTGATCGTGATCCGAAACCGCTTTGATGAGGAAGCCGCAAGGGCGGATGCCTGCATTCTGTTTTACCACTGGCGGAAGGGGCTGAAGCTGGGGGCGCATTTTGTAGCGCTCCATCACCAGGAGAACGGCTTCGTGGGGTACAACACCTACACTAACTCCACCGGCCCGGATCATTACGGGGACAGCCTGGAGGAATTCCTGAAACGGCAGGGCTGCTTTGGCTGTGTCCTGATTGCCATAAAACAAAAGGGTCAGGAGACGGCAGCCTCGGGAGAAAGCAAAAAAACGCCCCTTTCGGAGCGTAGAAACAAGTATACACAGTGAAATGACCCTTGACTACATGCGTCTTGCCATCGACACATTTTTTACGTAGTCAAGGGTCATTTCTGTTCACTCTTGATATCTAACATCATTGGTTAACCTCTCTTTCGTTAGATTGACAGCCATACCCACATGCCCTTCGCGCCGCATATCTCATATCCAATCTTTTATCCCTTTCAGCGGGACGCTCTTATAAGTTGGGTTCGAATTTGGGGGGAAGACTGCCTTGCACTCGGCTTACGCACCTTTGCCCTTTCAGCTTGCAGTTTTTGGGGATAAATTGACATCCGCTTTCCTTGGGTTCCTGCTGTGGAAGAAATTCTGCTGATCTGCTTTGCGCCTGACCGAAACGACTGCTTCTGTCTTTTACATTACATTTCCTTCAAATTTCTTCTGAGGCATTTGCCTTTTTGACTTCTGCCTGTCTGTGCTTTTGATTTGGCACAATCTTTCGTCCTGACTTCGCCCAGTTTATGGCTTCTTACTTCGCATCGTCTCGGTTCTGATTTCGCGCTTCCTTTGGTTTCGGCTTAGCGGGCCGTTCCCGTTGGCTTTGCTGTCATCTTTGCTTTTGACTTTGCCTCGGTTTGATCCTTGACCTTGCGTTGTCTTTCCTTTGGACTTTGCTTCCTCTTAGCTTTTGACGTTCCTTACTTCTATACTGCGCTGAAATGTTCTTGGGTCAGAGGTTGAAGCCTTCGGATTTACCTGTACATTGGTATCACCTCTTTGTGTCTATAAGATATCACAAGAATTTTTGTTTTTCAAGATGGAATATTGTACAAACTCACAAAAATGTAGTTGTGCAAAATACAGATTTCCTTGTAAGAAGCACAAATGGTGATTGACATTGGGTGGGCAGCCGTGATAAGATATATTTGTTGGGCGGCTCAAAAGGGCCGCCCAATTTCCTGTTTATGCCTGATTCTGTTCCAGCCAGATCAGCAGCACGGCAATGTCCGCCGGGCTGACCCCGGAGATTCTCCCCGCCTGGCCGATGGATAGGGGCCGGATTTCTTGGAGCTTCTGCCTGGCCTCCAGACGAAGACCGGCGATGGCGGTGTAGTCCATATTGGGAGGCAAAAGCCGGGCTTCTTCCTTTTTAAATTCCTCCACCTGCTTTTCCTGCCGCTGGAGGTACCCGGCGTATTTGATTTGAATTTCCACTTCCTCCGTGATGGCCGCAGGGAGCAGAGGGCGCCCGGAATCGAAGGGGGCAAGGTCGGCATAGCTGACCTGGGGACGGCGGAGAAGATCGGCAAGCCTTGCGGAGTTTTGAACGGGCGCGGTGCCCTTTTCCTCCAGCATCCGGTTTAGCTCCGGGGAGCCGGGAACGCCGCTGCTTTCCAGACGGCTGACCTCCTTACGGACAGCCTCGTATTTTTCCTCCACCTCCCGCAGACGCTCGGGAGGCACCAGGCCGATTTTCGCCCCCAGAGGGGTCAGCCGAAGGTCGGCGTTGTCCTGGCGGTGAAGCAGCCGGTATTCAGACCTGCTGGTCATGATCCGGTAAGGCTCATTGGTGCCCTTGGTCACCAGATCGTCAATGAGGGTGCCGATGTAGCTGGTGTCCCGGGTCAGGATGAACGGCTCCTTGCCCTGAAGCTTCAACGCGGCGTTGACGCCGGCCACCAGCCCCTGGGCGGCGGCCTCTTCATAGCCGGAGGTGCCGTTGAACTGACCGGCGCCGTACAGGCTGGAGACCACCTTGGTTTCCAGGGTGGGCAGCAGCTGGGTGGGATCGACGCACTCGTACTCGATGGCGTAGGCGGGACGCATCATCTCGGCGTGTTCCAGGCCGGGGATGGTGCGCATCATGGCAATCTGCACGTCCTCAGGCAGGCTGCTGGAAAAGCCCTGGATGTACATCTCCTCGGTGTCCAGGCCGCAGGGCTCGATGAAGAGCTGATGCCGGGGCTTGTCCGCGAACCGGACGATTTTCGTCTCAATGCTGGGACAGTACCGGGGGCCAACCCCGGAAATGGTGCCGTCGTACATGGGGCTGCGGTGGAGGTTCGCCCGGATGATTTTGTGGGTTGCCTCGTTGGTGTAGGTCAGGTAGCACACGGCCTCGTTGCAGGGCTTGTGCTCCGTCCGGAAGGAGAAGGGCTCCACCGTCTCGTCTCCGGGCTGCAATTCCATTTTGGAAAAGTCGATGCTCCGGCGGTTGATCCGGGGAGGCGTGCCGGTTTTGAACCGGCGCAGCTGTAAGCCTAAGGAGCGGAGATTGTCTGCCAGGCCGATGGAAGGATGCATTCCATCGGGGCCAGAGGGAATGACGCTCTCTCCGGTGATGACGGTGCTGTCTAAGTAGGTGCCCGTGGCCACCACCACAGCCTTGCAGGGGTAGATGGCCCCCAGCTGGGTGCGGACGCCGGAGACGCTTCCGTTCTCTGTGAGCACCTCCACGATCTGGGCCTGCTTTAGCTCCAGCCCTTCCTGATGCTCCAACGTGTGCTTCATAAACTGCTGGTACTTCCGGCGGTCGGCCTGGGCACGGAGGGAGTGGACGGCAGGCCCCTTGCCCCGGTTGAGCATCCGGTACTGGATGCAGCAGTGGTCGGCGGCGATGCCCATTTCTCCGCCCAGGGCGTCCAGCTCCCGCACCAGATGGCCCTTGCCGGTGCCGCCGATGGCAGGGTTGCAGGGCATGTTGCCCACGGCGTCCAGGTTGATGGTAAAGAGAATGGTATGGCAGCCCAGCCGGGCGGCGGCGAGAGCCGCTTCAATCCCGGCATGACCCGCACCGATGACGGCGACGTCACAGCTTTCTCCATAGTAAGTCATAGGGGTATCTCCTTATTTCAGCCAATCCTCTGCCATAGCCCGACAGGAGCGGCTCATTTCCTCGCTGAAGGCGCTGTTCCACTTCCGTTTGCAGAACCGGCGGAGGTAGTTACGTAAGTCCTCTCCGGTTTTGCCCTGTTGGGCGGCAAGCATTCGGGGCATTTCGGCGGCCTTTTCCATATGGTAACCGTTTTCATAAACCAGGTCAGCGATATCGTGACGAGGGGGCTTGGAGCGGCTGAGCTGCTGCGCGGTGGGATAGCCCATGCAGAGCATGGCGGCGGGCACCACATATTGGGGCAGGTGCAGAAGCTTCTTGTGGTATTCAAAATTTTCCGTAATGTCACCGATGTAGCAGCTGCCCAGACCCAGGCTTTGGGCGGCCACCACAGCGTTCTGGGCGGCGATGATGGCATCCGCCTGAGCCAGGAACAGATCTCCCAGATCCGGCTTCCGGACGATGTCCACGGCACTCCGGAACACGTCGTACCACCGGCGGTAGTCGGCGCAGAAGATCAGCACCACAGGAGCGGTGGCGATAAAGGGCTGATTGTCGCAGCTTACGGAAAGCTTATCCTTCAGGGCCTGATCGGTGATATCCAAAATGGTGTACAGGGCCATATTTCCGGCGCTGGGAGCCTGAATGGCGGCGGAGAGAATTTCCTGCTTTACATCCTCGGGAACGGGACGGTCCTCATAGACCCTCACGCTCTTCCGGTCATAAAGCTGTTTTAGTACCTCATTCATGAGTGTTCTCCTCCTTAGACTTCTTTTCCTCCGTGGGCAGAATAAAGGGCTTGCATACCACCTCACACCGGTTGATGGGAGTGCCCAGAGCGTGGAACTTCTCTTCATAGCCGGTCATGACACCCACTACGCCGTCCTTGTGGAGATCCCGGGTCAGGTTCTTGACCTCCAGGCCGCAGGCGGCAAACTCCTCCAGGGAATATTCAAACAGAGGCGCGTTGTCGGTTTTGAAGTGGAACTCGCCGCCGTTTTTCACCACCCGGCAGTACTTGTCCAGGAAGCTTCGATGGGTCAGGCGGCGCTTGGCGTTTTTCTTCCGGGGCCAGGGGTCAGGGAAGTTGAGAAAGAGCCGGTCAATTTCCTCAGGGGAGAAGATTTCCTCAATGTTCGCCACATCCATGTCGATGTAAAATACGTTATGGAGGCCCATGGACAATGCCTTTTCCATGGCAACCACCATGGCCTCCCGGCACCGCTCCACGGCGATCAGAAGGACATCGGGATTGCGCTGGGCGGTTTCCGCGGTGAACTTGCCCTTTCCGCAGCCCACCTCCACCCATAGAGCGGTGCAGCCGGGCTTTAAGCTCCGCCAGTTCCCCTTCAGGGCGGCAGGCTCGGCAATGCGCAGGGCGGCGCACTTCTCCATCCGGGGATCCAGGTTCTTCATTTTTCTCATTCGCATAGAATATATCCTCCAAAGGGCAATAATACCTACATTTTCAGTTTATCATTATAGCAGAACCGGACGGAAAAAATCAAGTCCTGCCGCCAAACTGGGGCAGGACTTTCGAAAAACGAAAACCTATTTTATTGCTGCTTCTTAACGGGCCGGACATATTTCCAAAACCGCTGGCAGTCGTGATAAAAGTAGAACACCCGTCCCTGAGCGGTATCCAGCGCGCGGCCGCTTTCCGGGTAGTTAAATTCCGACATGGCCTTTTCGATTTTGGCTTCCACCTGGGCGTTTTCCGTGGCGAAGTCAAAGGGACCGTGTTCGAAGACGATGTACTCGCCTTCCTCCACATCCATCAGAAGCATACCATCGGGCACCGGCCCGTCATAATCCCAGGGCAGACGAACGCCGTAGGCCTCCGCCAGGGGAATCCCCCAGCTGCAGATCCGGCCTTCCGGCTTGTTGATAAAGGCCATGAGCTGGCCGCTGCCGCTGTCCGCACCGCTGCCGCCGGCGTCGTCCAGCTTCCCTTTGATGCTGTCCAGCAGCCCGCAGATGGTCTCGCAGTCCTGACCGGGGATCTGGCTCTGCTTCTGCCAGAAGTCAAAATAGCCGATGCTTTCGTAGTTTCGAATGTGCAGGAATTTGTGCCTGGGGATGGTTACAAAATAGGTTTTTACACCCTCCGTGGAATTTGCCATGCCGATACCTCCGCAATCTAAAAGATAGCAGTCAAAGGGTCTGATGGCGGTGCGCAGCACGACCGGCCTTGGGGAGAGCCGGTACTCCCTGGGGCTGATCCCGTAGGCTTCTTTAAAAGCCCGGGTAAAGGCCTCGTGGGAGGAAAAGCCGTATCGAAGGGCGATGTCCAGAATGCCGTCCTTTGTATCCCGAATATCCTTGAGGGCAAAGGCGAGCTTTCGGCAGCGCAGATAATCCCGCAGCCGCATGCCGGAAATTTCCCTGAATTTCTTGGACACATGATACTCGGAATACCCAAGCTTCCCCGCGAGATAGGAAAGGGTCAAAGGCGCGTCCTTCTGCTTCCTGATGCACCAGTCAATTTCCTCCACCAGCTCCTGAACATGCTTCAGCCATTCGTACATTGGTGCCGCCTCCTTTTGTCTGCGGGTTTATTATAGCAGAGCGCAGATACTCCCGCTTGATTTTACTTGGGAATCTGAAGAGAAAATGGGCAATTCCCGCGGGAACTGCCCATTTGTGATAATTAGTATAACTTGGCGCCGGCTGGGATTGCTTCATCCACCATCAGCAGATGGAGATTTTCTTTGCCGTCATCTTCGCACACGGCGGAGATCAGCATACCCTCGGAATCAATACCCATCATATTTCTGGGAGGCAGATTCACAATGGCAATGGCGGTTTTGCCCACCAGTTCCTCCGGCTCGTAATACGGGTGGATGCCGCTGAGGATGGTGCGCTTGCGGTCAGTGCCATCGTTCAGGGTGAACTTCAGCAGCT
The DNA here is from genome assembly GCA_002362625.1 of Clostridiales bacterium UBA3259. The sequence continues at coordinate 16,652 of DEUP01000032.1, read as the reverse complement.
TCTTGGACTTGGGCACAGCCTCGCAGGCCTCGATCTTTACCGCCCGGAAGTCGGATTTGCTGAAGGTTTCAAAGTCCACCGTTTCCTCAAAGAGTGGCTCAATCTTCACCTTGGAGAAGTCAATGACGGGCTTTTCCGGAGCCGGTGCGGCTTGCGCCTTTTCTTCCTTGGGCGCGGCGCTGCTGTCCTGAGGCTTCATTTGGGGGAACAGCAGCACATCCCGGATGCTGGCGGAGTCCGTCAGCAGCATCACCAGCCGGTCTACGCCGAAGCCCAGACCGCCTGTGGGAGGCAGGCCGTATTCCAGGGCGGTGATATAGTCGTAGTCCACCTGGGCCCGGCGGTCGGGATCCAGACTCTTCCGTTCCGCTACCTGACGCTCGAACCGACCCTTCTGGTCGATGGGGTCGTTGAGCTCGGAGAAGGCGTTGCCGTACTCCGTGGCGTTGATGAAGTATTCAAACCGCTCGGTAAAGGCGGGATCGTCGGGCTTGCGCTTGGCCAGAGGCGAATTTTCCACCGGGTAGTCGTAGATGAAGGTGGGCTGGATCAGGTTCTCCTCCACAAAGGCGTCGAAGAACTCGGCCAGGATGGCACCCTTGGTGGGAATCTCCGGCAGCTCCACATGCTTTTCCTTCGCGATGGCAATGGCTTCCTCATCAGAGAGAACAGCGGCAAAGTCCACGCCGGAGAACTTCCTGACAGCCTCGATCATGGTCATCCGCTCCCAGTGGCCGAGGTCGATTTCCTTGCCCTGGTAGGTGATCTGAAGGGTGCCGCAGACCTTCTGGGCCACGGTCTTCATCATTTCCTCTACCAGATCCATCATGCCATGGAAGTCGGTGTAGGCCTGGTACAGCTCGATGGTGGTAAACTCCGGATTGTGCTTGGGGTCCATGCCCTCGTTGCGGAAGATCCGGCCTACCTCGTAGACCTTGTCCATGCCGCCCACAATCAGCCGCTTTAAATACAGCTCCGTCTCAATGCGCAGAACCATGTCCATGTCTAGGGTGTTGTGGTGGGTGTAGAAGGGCCGGGCGGAGGCGCCGATCTCAAAGGGGGTCAGGATGGGAGTGTCCACCTCCAGGAAGCCCTTGCCGTCCAGGAAGCGGCGCAGCTCCTGAAGGATCTGGCTGCGCTTGATAAAGGTGTTCTTCACCTCGGGATTTACGATCAGGTCAACGTAGCGCTGACGGTACCGGGTTTCCAGATCCGTCAGACCATGGTACTTGTCGGGCAGGGGCAGCAGGGCCTTGGCCAGGAGCACCAGTTCACTGACCCGAACGGACAGCTCTCCGGTTTTGGTGCGGAAGACCTCACCCTTGCAGCCGACAATATCGCCGATGTCCATTTTCTTGAAGGCGGCGTAGCTTTCCTCGCCCAGCTCGTCTTTCTTGACGAAAATCTGGATATCGCCCTTGCCGTCCCGGAGGTTAAAGAAGCTGGCCTTGCCCATGACCCGCTTGGTCATAATCCGGCCGGCGAGAGACACAATCTTACCGGAGTTTTCCTCGGCGGGCAGACCCGCGAATTCCTCCTTCAGCTCCACGCTGTAGGAATCCACGCTGTACTTGGTGATGGTAAAGGGATCCTTTCCGGCGGAGACCAGCTCCGAGAGCTTGTCCCGGCGGATCTGCATCTGGTCATTCAGGGACATTTCCCCCTGGGGTACAAACTTTGCCATGGCTCAGCCCTCACGGGTGACGGCGATGACCTTCATGGTGTAGCTGCCGTTGGGAGCGTTGACGGTGAAGGTCTCACCGGCGGCCTTGCCCACCACGCTCCGGCCGAAGGGAGAGTCGTCGGAGAGCTTATATTCCATGGGATTGGCTTCCTGGGAGCCGGTGATCTTGTAGTCGGTGCGCTTGCCGGTTTCGTCTTCCACGGTGACGGTGCAGCCCAGGCCTACCCGGCCGGAGGCCTCGTTCTCGTCCTCAATGACCACGGCGTGGGACAGAATGTCCTCAATTTCCGCAATGCGGCCGTAGAGCTTGGCCTGCTCGTTCTTGGCGGCGTCGTACTCGGAGTTTTCGGACAGGTCGCCGTAGGAACGGGCTTCCGCGATCATGGCGGCCACTTCCCGCTCCCGGGTGGTCTTCAGATAGTTCAGTTCCTTTTCCAGGTCGGCAAGCCGAAGGGAAGTAATCTTAAATTCCTTTGCCATATTTCAAAATCCTTTCTCAGATAAAAGTTTTCCGGCTAAAAATGTTCATAGCTTTTGATATTATAGTGGAAATAGCCGCCATAGTCAAGGATATTTTGCCCATTGGCAGGAAAAATCCCCGACGCCTTGGCGTCGGGGAAAGGGCAGTCTTATTTTTCTGTCTTCGTAAGCAGTGTCTCATAGATGGCTTTCGTCTCTGCCGGATCCTTCCCACTGATGACCAGAGGCTTCCCATTTACCGTCATGGTAATGGCGCTGTCCGGGCGGTAGTAGGTGTAGCGGGTATACTGGACATTTCCCGTCTGGAAGGTGCCCAAAAGAAGCCGGAGGCTGCCATAGCCCCAGACCCGGTTGCCGGGATAATTCCCCTCCTGATAGGCAATTTCCTCAATATCCTCATAGGCAACTGTCAGGTCGTCATAGCAGCTGGCGTCGATGGTAAAGCTGTCCTCCCCAAACTGGTAGGTGAGGCTTCCGGTGAACAGGGTACAGCACACAAAGACGGCTATGGCCGCGATGAACACCAGTGTGAACTTGCCGAATTTGGAGGAAGAAAGGTTCGGTATGGACTTCAGTTCGTCCCCTCTGGCCTTCTGTCGGCAGTAATACCGGTAGGAATAAAACATGGGCAGCAGCACCAGCACGAAAATGGACACGATCACCACGGGAACGCCCCACTTAATGGGCAGGAAAGCCCCCAGGGCAATGACCAGACCGCCGATAAACCAGACCTTGCCTCCAAACCGATGGGTGGCGTTCCAGTTTTCCTCGCTGGTGTAGGCCCAGGCCACCTTGATGCCGATGGTGTAGTTCTGACGGCACTTGGGCAGGTAGTTGCCGATGGCCATGAACATCAGGCCGAACAGCAGAAGAAAGACGTTGTTGATGGGGAAATCCTGCCCTTTCCAGAGCAGATAATCAAAGCCGCAGAGCATCAGGGACAAAAAGGGAACAATCCACAGCACCAGACGCAGAGGCTTTTTTCCCTGGGTTTTCTGCTTGGGATCCGCGGCAGTGGCAAGGACGCACACCCAGTAGGCCGCCAGGAGAAACAGGGGTGGTGTCAGGGAAGCACTCCATGGCCGCTTCAGCAGCAGCTGAATGGGAATGGGCAGCAGGATTACGAGAGAGCCAAGAATCAGGGTTTTCTTATTTTCACGGATCATAAAATGTCCTCCTTCCCCTCCGCCAGCCAGGCTCGGCGGATCTTTACCAGGATCCATACCGACAAAATGGCGGCCAGGGTCAAAATGATATAAACGATGGCATAGGCAGCAGTCTGGGTCAGCGCATTGCCGCCGGCGTCGGTGGCCAGCACGGAAATCATGGCGGTGGAGTCCAGCAGGGTATGAAACAGCAGGCACAGGGCAGACGCTTTTCCCGCTTTTTTCACATGGACGCCCCAGCAGACGAGTACGGACATGGCAGCATGGGAAATCATGGTGAGAATCCGCTCAAAGCCCGCCAGCAGGAACAGAAGGGGAGAGGTGGTGAGAATCGCTGCCTGGGCCGCCTGGAGCTGGGTTACGTCTCCGCCCATGGCGGCGGTCTGAGAGATGAGGGCTTCAAAGCCGCCGGAGTTGAGCATCAGCATGATGACCAGGTTGTTGACATAGGTCATGCCGACAATCAGAATGGCTTCAATGCCGCCGTGGCCCAGACCAGCGGCCAGGGAACGCTTCCAGGTCAGATTCTTCCGATTCAGCAGTTTTGCCACGGCAAACCGGCCGGTCAGCTCGAACAGCCCCGCGGTGAAGGCCAGGCAGACGCAATACAGGAAAATGTGGTTCTGGGAGAAATCCAGGAACCAGTCAGCCCCAGCCAGCGTATTGAGTATGGGCAGGCGAATGAGAACCTGAGGCACAAAGAACCCGGCAGCGCCCAGAAGCCAGGCGGACACAATGCCCTGCTTCTTATTTTTTACAGCGTAGACAATGAGCGCCAGCACTGGCAGAATCAAACTGATAAACAGCGTGATGACGCAAAACAGGATCGAAGCGGTAGAAACCATCGGTCATTCTCCTTTCAGGTCAGTGAGCCAAAGCATGATTTCCTCCAGCACGGAGGCGTTGAGCTCGTAGAAGATAAATTTTCCCTCCCGGGTATCGGTGATCAGGTCCGCGTCCTTCAATACCGACAGATGCCGGGACACGGCGGCGGCAGTGATATCGAACTGCGCCCCAATCTCTCCGGCGGATCGCCGCCCGCCTTTGAGAAGGTTCAGGATCTCCCGCCGGGTGGGGTCTGCCAGGGCTTTCAGGGTAAGCTGTATGGACACGGCGTCCCCTCCTTTCTGGTAATCATTTAACAATTAACTTAATTGTTAAATGAATGATACCACAGGGAGGAGGGTTTGTCAAGGGGGGAGATGAAAAAATTCTCTCTCCTGGGGAGAGAGAATTTTGCCTGTTTCAGGAAATAACGTTCAGCTGCACAAAGAATGTATTGACCCCGTCGCTGCTTTCCGCCCAGATCCTTCCGCCGTGGGCCTCCACGATTGCCTGGGCAATGGGAAGCCCCAGGCCGTAGCTGCCGCTCATGGAGCGAACCTTGTCGATTCGGTAAAACCGCTTGAAAATGTTCTTTAAGTCCTCCTTGCAAATGGGATCCCCGGGACTTGCCAGCGAGAACAGGCAGTGGCTGCCCTTCCGCTCGGCCCGCAGGGTTACCGTGCCCTGAGGCGCGGAATATTTGGCGCCGTTGTCCAGGAGAATTTCGGCCACCTGCCGCAGATGGGCGGCGCTTCCCGTGCCGAAGATGCCCTCTTCGATCTCGTTTTCCAGCATCAGCCCCTTTTCAAAATAGACCGGCTCAAAGAGGAGAAGGGCGTCTGTCAGCAGCTCGCTGAGGTCTAAACGGGCAAACTCCATTTTCGCCGTGCCGTTGTCCGCCCGGGCCAGCTCTAAGAGGCTTTCCACCAAGCCGCGCATCTGGTGGGACATGGTGAGAATGTTGGAGGCGCACGTTTCCTTCTGGGCATCGTCAGAGACATTGTCCTCCAGCAGCTCCGCGTTGGTCATAATGACTGTCAGCGGCGTTTTCAGCTCATGGGAGGCGTCGGCTACAAACTGCTTCTGCTGCTTCCAGGCCTTCTCCACCGGGGCGGTGGCCCACTTGGACAGGAGAACGCTCAGGCCCCAAAAAGCCGAAAGGCTGACGATGCCGACAAAAATACAGTTTCTCACCAGGGAGCGCATGGTGTTTGTCTCACTGGATGTGTCCACAAACGCCATGGTCAGGCCAAAGGGCGTGGACTGCTTCATATAGCGCAGATTATACTGGGGCAGGCTTCCTGTATTCTGCTCTGACATTAGGGCCTGAGCAATGATCTGACCCAGATTCTCCTGGTCGCTGAGATCAAAATATCCGCCGGCGGTGGCAAGAACCTCTCCCAGGGGATTGACGCTGACATAGAAATAGGGAAGCTGCACATGGTCGGTCTTCTCTCCCGGGAAGCGGGAATACCGGTTTTTCATCACGTTTTGCAGGGCAGCCAGGCTCTGGGCTTCCAGGTTATCCTTGGTGAAGCGCAGCACCATGCCGAAGATAATCAGCAGCATTGTGGTGACGATCACCATATTGATGCAGATGAATTTCAGCCGCAGGCGCTTAATCACGTGTCATCCACCTCCAGGTGATAGCCCAATCTCCGGATGGCCTCAATGCGCACATTGGAGCCAATGGCCTTCAGCTTCTTTCGCAGGAAGCCGATGTACACCTCCACATGGTTTTCCACCGCATTGGAGTCGTAGCCCCAGACCCGGGCCAGGATCATCTCCTTGGGCAGCACCCGATCCTGGGACTGAAGGAGAAAACGCATCACGTCAAACTCTCTGGCGGACAGGCGCAGGCTCTTATCTCCGCAGACAAGGGTGCAGGTGTCCAGGTCCAGGGCGGTATTGCCGAAGACCAGCTCGTCCACCTGCTTCCCCTGGCGGCGGAGAAGGGTGTTGATGCAGGCCAGCAGCTCCCGGGTGTCAAAGGGCTTGGTGAGATAGTAGTCCGCTCCCGCCTTTAATCCCTGAATTCGATCCTCCACGTCACCCCGGGCAGTGAGCATGAGAATAGACGTGGTGATCCGTTTGGCCCGAACCTGACGGGCCACCTGATAGCCGTTGAGACCCGGCATCATCACGTCCAGGATCAGCAGATCATAAATGCCCAGCTCCGCGTATTCCTCTCCCGTTTCTCCGTCATAGGCCACTTCCACCTGAAAGCCCTTGCCTTCCAGCAGCTGTTTCAGGGAATCGGCCAGGAGCTTTTCGTCCTCAATCACCAAAATCTTCATAAAGCCACCTCCGTTTACATATATTATATTGTAGCACAGCAAGCTGAATCAAGCCTGAAAATGTTAAGCTTACTGTGAATTTTGGAGAAGGGAAGGGCAAACGGCACGTCCTCCCATAGAGAACGTGCCGTAATTTATGCCAGCATCTGCTTCACATATTCCAATTGGGCTTCTACAGAAGCAAGGGAGGTGCCGCCGAAGCTGCTTCGCTTACTCACGCAGGTTTCCAAAGAGATTTCTTCATACAGGTCTTCCTCAAAGAGGCCGCTGTACTTCTGATACTCAGAAAGCGGCAGCGTCTCCAGCACTTTTTCCTCCCGGATGCACTGGGCCACGATCTGGCCGGAAATCTTGTAAGCGGACCGGAAGGGCAGACCCTTCTTTACCAGATAGTCCGCCAGATCCGTGGCATTGATGAAGCCCCCCTGGGCGGCCTTTTTCATGTTCTCCGGCTTTGCGGTCATGGTTTCCACCATGGGTGCGAAGACCTTCAGGCACATTTTCACCGTGTCCACGGCGTCAAAAACGGCTTCCTTGTCCTCCTGCATGTCCTTGTTGTAAGCCAGGGGCAGACCCTTTAATGTGGTGAGCATGGCCATCAGATCCCCGTAGACCCGGCCGGTTTTGCCCCGCACCAGCTCTGCCATGTCCGGGTTCTTCTTCTGGGGCATGATGGAGGAGCCGGTGGTGTAGCTGTCAGACAGAGACACAAACTGGAACTCCCAGCTGCTCCACAGAATGATCTCCTCGGAAAACCGGCTCAGGTGCATCATGAGGGTGGCGAGGCAGGAAAGCAGCTCCACGCAGAAATCCCGGTCGGAGACCCCGTCCAGAGAGTTCCGGGCGACATCGTCAAAGCCCAAAACCCTGGCTTCCATCCAGCGGTCAGTGGGATAGGTGGTTCCCGCCAACGCGCAGCAGCCGATGGGGGAGACGTTCATCCGCTTCCGGCAGTCCTGGAGCCGGTCAAGATCCCGCAGGAGCATCATGGCGTAGGCCAGCAGGTGATGGGAAAAGAGAATGGGTTGGGCACGCTGCAAATGGGTATAGCCGGGCATGATGACGGTTTTGTTGCTTTCCGCCTGACCCAGAATGGCTCCCAGCAGATTCTGAATGAGGCCGGTGATTTCGTCCGCTTCCGACCGCAGATACATCCGCAAATCCAGGGCCACCTGATCGTTCCGGCTCCGGGCGGTGTGAAGCTTCTTGCCCACGTCTCCCAGCCGCTGGGTGAGCACCTGCTCCACAAACATGTGGATGTCCTCGCAGGTCATGTCGATCTCCAGAGAGCCGGACTGAAGGTCGTTCAGAATTCCCTGCAATCCGTCTATCAGAGTATCCGCTTCCTTCTGGGGCAGAATCCCCGCAGCGCCCAGCATGGCGGCGTGGGCCATGGAGCCTGTTATATCCTGGACATACATCCTGCTGTCAAAGGGGATGGAGGAATTGAAGTCGTCGGCAATGGCGTCCGTGGCCCCGGAGGTGCGGCCTGCCCATAGTTTTGCCATGGAAATGTCTCCTTTTCGTCGTTTCAGGGAGGGGGCTTGCCCCTCCCTGATTTCATGTATTATAATTTGCCCTGTTCCCGCAGCGCCTGAACCTTGGTGGGCAGCCCCCACAGATTAATGAATCCGGCGGCCTGGGCCTGGTCGTAGTCGCTTTCTCCGAAGGTCACCAGGTTTTCGGAGTACAGAGAGTAGGGAGAAGTGGTGCCGGCGGGGATGATGTTGCCCTTGTAGAGCTTCAGCTTCACTGTGCCGGTGACATACTCGTTGGCCTTGTTGGCGAAGGCGGTCATGGCCTCCTGGGCGGGAGAGTACCACTTGCCGTTGTAGATCATGTCCGCATAGTCCACCGCCAGCTTCTGCTTAATGTGCAGGGTTTCCTTGTCCATGGTGAGCATTTCCAGCTGCTGATGGGCGAAGTACAGAATGGTGCCGCCGGGGGTCTCGTATACGCCCCGGTCCTTCATGCCCACCAGCCGGTTTTCCACAATGTCAATGATGCCGATGCCGTTGGCCCCGCCCAGGGCGTTGAGCTTTTCAATGATCTTGGAGGCCTTCATCTTCTCCCCGTCAATGGCTACGGGAGCGCCGGCCTCAAAGTCCAGCGTCACATAGGTAGGTACGTCGGGAGCAGCCATGGGAGAGACGCCCATTTCCAGGAAGCCGGGCTTGTCGTAATTCGGCTCACTGGCGGGATCCTCCAGATCCAGGCCCTCGTGGCTCAGATGCCATAGGTTTTTGTCCTTGGAATAGTTGGTCTCCCGGCTGATCTTCAGGGGGATCTTGTGAGCCTCGGCGTAGTCGATCTCCTCCTCGCGGGATTTGATGTTCCACTCCCGCCAGGGAGCGATGATCTTCATATTGGGGGCAAACCGCTTGATGGCCAGCTCAAACCGAACCTGGTCGTTGCCCTTGCCGGTGGCGCCGTGGGCGATGGCGTCGGCCCCCTCCTGGAGGGCAATCTCGGCTAATTTTTTGCCGATGACCGGCCGGGCGAAGGCGGTGCCCAGAAGGTAAGTCTCGTACTTGGCGCCCATCTTCAGGGAGGGAATGATGATGTCATCCACCATCTCGTCCACCAGGTCGGCAACGATCAGCTTGCTGGCTCCGGTGGCAATGGCCTTCTCCTCCAGACCCTCCAGCTCGTCTGCCTGGCCCACATTGCCGGCTACGGCGATGATCTCCGGGTCTCCGTAGTTTTCCTTCAGCCAGGGGATGATGATGGATGTATCCAAACCGCCGGAATAGGCAAGGACGATCTTTTTGATGTTTTCATGGCTCATGGTTGTTACCTCCAAATGAATAATATTCATTGCTTATTCGTAATAATAGGAGGATTATACACTTATATACATATCTTGTCAACATAATATGAATATATTCATGACGTTATGCAGAAATTTGGATACTATTTTCGTTCCCACGTTATTTTGGGATGATCGTCTGGATAATATTCACAATAAGCGGGCTGTCGGACACGCAGAAAGAAGGCTGCCAATGGTGGCAGCCTTCCCGCTTTTACTTGAAGTTTTTCGGCGCTTACCGGGTGAAGGTGTAGCGAACCATGCTGCCCTTGCCGTCGCCGGTGGTGATGATTACGTCTCCCTCAGGCGTCTTGCCGGAGGACATAACCGGGAAGGTTCCGTTGTCGGCCACATACTGTTCCGGACTTTCGGCTTCTATTTCCAGAAATTCCTTTTTTGCGTGCCGGTCGCCGCCGCAGGGGTTGATGGTTTCTACCAGAACTTCATATTCATTCATTGTGTTTCCTCCTTTTTGAGAAATGGGAGCGGACTGCTCCGCTCCCATTTTGATGGAATTACATGTTCTTAATCTTCTCAACCACGGAAGAAACGGCGCTGCCAACCTTATCGGCGGCCTTCTCGGCGGCGGCAACGGCCTTCTCCTTGGCGATTTCCTTGGCGAAGTAGCGCTCCAGCAGACCCTTCAGAGCCTTGCCGTGGCGGGCCTCGTCACGGGCCATCTCATGCGTCAGGCCGCAAGCGTCCTTCCGCTAATGGGGCGTTTCACCCTTTACAATGCCTATTATAGCAAGGAAAGCCAGAAAAAGCAAGCCTTTCTGTAAGCGATCAGTTCCCAAAACAATGCCACGTTGTGGCACTCTTGGAACCTGTTTCACCCTATCGTTGCCACAATAACGCCACAATTTAGGAGGGGCTTACGATGGGAAAGCAGAATGATTTAGGCGTATTCAAGTTGGAAAATGGCAACTGGGGCTACCGCTTCACAGTTATGCGCAATGGCCAGCGGAAAGATATCCGTAGAAAACAGGATGATTTAGGGAACCCATTCCAAACAAAGAAGGAAGCAATAAAGGCAAGACAAATCGCTCTCCAACAGGAACAGAATGAAACCAAACCAAGGCCTGTGGTGCGGAAAACCGTAGCGGAAGTGTTCAAGGAATACTGTGAAAAGGGTCGCTCTGGCAAGGCTTACCAGACCATCCGCAAGCAGGACAGTTTATGGGAAAATCATCTGCGCAAAAAGTTTGGCAAGCGGTATGTTGATGATATCAGTGTGGCGGATGTGGAGGACTATTTGGCTGACCTCTATTACAAGAAGAAGTATTCCTATCGCTATGTGGAAAGTTTTCTCAAAATGTTCTACCTAATTTTCGGGCAAGCCTATTCCCGCAATTATCTGGATGTGGATATCTATAACAAACTCTGCGTGAATAAGGATACCAAAATCAGGATGCCGAAACTGAAAACAGATGAGGATACAGATATCGTATATTTCACGCAGGAGGAACTTTCCCTTCTGGACAAATTCTTTGATGGAACCAACGCACAAACAGCCTATATGTTGGGACGCTATTGTGGTTTGCGTATCAATGAGTGCTTTGGGTTAAAATGGTCAAATGTGAATTTGGAGAAGGGAACCATCCTGATTGACCGGCAAATGCAGTATCAGGAACAAATTATAAAATTGGTTCCGCTGAAAACAAAGAACGCAAAGCGCACCATCTATATGTGTGATACACTGAAAAACTATTTCATAGTCCTGTCCCAAAAGCGGGCAGAGGATGAAGTGCGGTTTGCGGGACTGCGGGAACAGAAACGACGCATCATTCAGGACTTGGACGGCTCCAACATCTATTCTACGGATATGGTGAATTGTCAGTCGAATGGGACACTGCAAACAGTCAATTCATTTAAGTATCCTGCACGGGAAATTAAGCAGAAACTGGGTATTGCGTTCAAGTATCATTATCTGCGCCATACATACGGAACGAGAATGGCAGAACTGAACACGCCCACCCATCTGCTTTGCAATCAAATGGGACACAGTAAAATACAATGTACCCAACAGTATTATCTTGCGGTATCAAAAATTGGTATTCAAATCCTCCAAAAGAACCTCAATTATCTATGAACATCCCACCATCATCTTACCATCATCTTTCATCATCTCAATATCAAATGGGGAGAAGTCGCTACTTCTCCCCATCATTTTTATACATATCCGTAAGTCTTTCAATAAAAATCCGCATTTTCTCAATTGCTTGCTCCGGATAGACGATTTTTGCTCCCCGCCCAAAAGTCGCAAGCCACGCAAAGAAGGTCGGGCTGATTTCCACGGGAAGGGTGGCGGTGAAGTGCTTTTCATCTTCTGGAATGAGCATTACGTTTTTGCCGAACTGGTCAATCAGCGCATCCGCCAAATGGTTGGAAAACCGCACCCGGACTTTCATCTTCTCGCCGTGATACATCTGGAAAACCTTGTATTCCTGGGCGGTCAGTTGGTCAGTTTTGAACTCCTTTTCGCCGTCCCGCTTCTCTGTCAGGGTGCTGTCTATGTCCTCCATTCGGTCAATGCGGAACGTGCGGAAAGCGTTCTTCTCGGTCAGATATGCGTATAGATAGAAGTTTCCATTGTCCCACAGAAGGGCGTAGGGGCTGACAACATACCTGTCCCCGCTCTTGGAGAACCTTTTGGAATTGTTCGGGTTTGGGGTATAGTGGAAATAGCGGAAGCCGACTTTTCGGTTTTCGGCTATGGCTCTGTAAAACTTATCCGCATCCTTCACAACACTTTCATTCCTGCTTCTAATCCGGTCAACAACCCAACTGTGGCGATCAGTCAGGCTGGCTTTGGTATAGACATCAGCCAATTTTACAATCTTCTGGGAGATACGGTTGGCTTCGGTCTGGGTGATGAACTTGGAGGACTGGATGCTATCCACCATCAAACGCAACTCGTGAGGCTCAAACTCCGGCTTTGTGATATAGTAGCCCTTTTTGCTGGCATTGTATTCTACTGGAACGTGAAAATCAATATGGAGACGAACAATGTCATTGTATATGGTTTTCTCGCTTGCCTCAATATTTTTGGTTTCCAGAAATTCTTTAATATGTCGGGCGTTCTTGGGATGCTCCTTGGTGGCTTCGGCGTAGAGATAATCCCGAATGTATAGCAGTTTCACACCCTGCCCGGAGGAACGGCCTCCCCTTGTAAATCCCCTTTTACTGTTCTTTTGGTTTTGCTGGCGTAGTTTCTCTTTTATTTCTTCTTCCGTGAGACCCCAACTGTCTTTCCCTTCCATACAATCCCCCTCCTGTGGTGGGTTTTCTGTTAGTATAGCATACCAAAAGAAAAGAGAAAAGGGTGGATTGCTCCGCCCAAAAAATATTTGAAACACTATGCAACCAGCATATTGTTTTCACAAAATCGAAAGTGTAAAATAGACGTAGATACTTTTACAGATACTTGTCTATGGATAATTTCGTAGCCCTTACCACATCGGCGATAATCTTTGCTTCCTGTGCGGAACAGCGTTCCAGAACGGTGGCGATTTCATCAAGGGAGGTGCTGGTGGTTGCGGTGGCTGGATTATCTAACAGGTCATCGGTTCGCACTTCCAGGGCGTTTGCCACATCTATGAACACGGGCAGGCTCAATTTGGTGTTCCCAGTTTCAATGTGGCTCATATGGGTGGTGGAGATGCCCACCTTCTCTGCCAATTCCTCTTGGGAAAGTCCGTGTGCCTTGCGGATTTTGCGTATCTTCTGCCCTATCTTGTAGTAATCCATCAAATCACCGCCTATATAGTGAAATTATACTTGAATTATATAGCCAGATTTGATAGAATTACATAAATGCTATGGGCTATTATGTGTTTATAGTTTATAAGAACAGAAAGAAGGATGGAAATGAAAAAGGGAATATCTCTTGTTATGGCACTTGTGATGTGCTTGTCCCTGTGTGCTTGCGGAACTGAAACTACCACACAAGAAAAGAATAAGGAAACTATGGCTGTTGGGGAGAGCGAAGCAACAATCTCTACTGAGACAGATGTTCACGAGACTACAGAGTCTATTGTATATGCGGAATCTTTTTTCACCGTGGAAGAAATAGTTTATGAGATGTTCAATAATGATACTCCCGAATTTGGGATAAAAATTAGAAACACAACCACCGAAAAGATAACGGATTTTTTCTTTAGTGTTCAACTTTTGGATAAAAATGGCGATATACTCGACAATAAAGACCCTATGGGAATAGATGCCTTGGATGCTGGACAAGCATTCTGGCTTGAAGTACGCTGGCTTGACCGAAACGGATATAAATCTATTCAAGAATTTAGTGAAGATGTTGAATCCATCAAAATCGTTTCCGCTACTATCAAGAGAGCAGGTGTTGATTATTCCAAGTGGGTTAAGTATGAATTTGAAAATCCTACCACATTTAAAGTCGCAGATATTCAGCCAAAAGAGTAAGTAAAATGTTGGTCAGGGAGCAATTTTTGCTCGCAATTATGTACTTTTAGTTTATAAAACAGAAAGAAGGATGGAAATGAAAAAGGGAATATCTCTTGTTCTGGTGGCTGTTATGTGCCTGTCGCTGTGTGCCTGCGGAGGTGGAGACAGTTCATCTCAATCAACAGCACAATCCACCACAAATACTACTAAAACAACACAGCCCAAAGACAGTCTTGTTGAAACCGAATCTGTTGTTTATGCGGATGATGAGTTCGCTTTTGAAGAAGTCGGCTACGAAATTGATTCTTTTGGTGTGATTATTTGCTTTAAGTTTAGAAATATAAGCGATAAGCATTTGGATAGAGCATCTTTTACAGTTCAGATGTTGGATGTCAATGGTGATGTTATCGATACAAAACACATTGGCTATATTGATGGTATCGACGCAGGGCAAGCTGTATGGTATGAACTCCGAACTGATGACACAAAAGAATGTTCCACAATCAATGAATTGAGTGATAGAATTGATTCCTTCAAAATAGTATCTCTTTATGCTACGCCAGATGATTCTGACAATTATAGCTATTATAACTTAGACTTCAAAAACCCTATTGTTATTAAGGTCGTCAGTATTGCCCCGAAGAACTAATTGAACAGGGAGCCAATCACGGCTCCCTGTTTCCTTATGCTTCCAAAAGAGAAATATACTTATAAACCGTCGTCCTGCTCAAATCGCACACCCTGGAAAGTTCTGTTATATTCAACTGCCCGTTCTTATAGGCAGGATAATGCCGGAGGAAGATTGCGGGAATATTGTCCCTGGTTATCTGCGGTCTGCCTATCTGCTTGCCCTTGGCTCTGGCGTTCGCCATTCCTGACCGCACACGCTGGCGTATCATCGACAATTCCAACTGGCTGAATACACCCGCCATCTGTAAGAAAGCCTCGCTCATAGGGTCAGCCCTTCCTTCCCGGCAGTCCAGCGTGATACTGCCGATTATCACCAACCGCAGACGCTTTTCCCGCACTCGCTCAATGATTTCACAAAGTTGCTGGGTGCTTCGTGCCAGCCGGGGAACCTCCAATGTGAGGATGGTATCGCCCGCCTGTGCCTGTGCGAACATTGCTTCCTGTTGGCTCTTAATCTTGCTGGCCCCGTGTTCGTATTCCAGAAAGATGGTGTCTGCTCCGGCGGTTTTCAGTTCCCGCACTTGGCGGTTGATATCTTGCTTGGTTTCGTTGGTGGAACAGCGGGCGTATCCGTATGTCATAATCCTTCCTCCTGTTGGTGGCGGGGCTTTACCCCGCCTCGAACTGTCCTTCGTAGTCTCCTAGTATAACGAATAAAAAGTAAATAGCCAAAAATGCCATTACTCAGCAACAGAAGGCGAGTCGTCCAGCTTATAAGACCAATGGAAAACAACGGGATCAGCGTTTACCTCATCAAAATAGAGGTAGATGCGATCTTCCAGCTCTTGCTTGGAAGCAACACGAATCCCTCTCAGCATTTGCTTGGTCATTTTACTAAAGAAACCTTCAATCAAGTTCAACCAGGAACCATGTGTCGGCGTGAAAACAAATGTGAACCGCCCTTCGGGCTTTGTGGTGAGATAGGCCATCACTTCTTTGGATTTGTGGGCAGAGTGATTGTCGCAGATAATTCGGATAATGTCCCCCTTGGGATACATGGCATCGAGTTTTTCCAATAAACATATGAAATCCGAACTTTTATGCGTTTCACTTACTACAGGAATCGCTATCCCTGTCAACAGATCAATTCCTGCAATCAGGGACAGCGTGCCCAGACGCTTGTATTCATAATCCCGGTAAACACATCCGTGCTCAGCTGCTGGACGAAGATCCTCGCTTGTTGTTGCAATCGCCTGAATCCCCGGCTTTTCATCACAAGATACGGTATGGATCATGGGCGCATCTTGCGGAATGATTAAATTGCCATCTTCATCAAATTGCATTTCGATCTGCTGATATACCACCAAAACCTCATGCATCTTTGCCTCAAAATCAGAATCCCGCTTTTCGCAATAATACTTGATTTTGAATGGTTTAATATCCGATCTTTGCAATATTTTTTGAACCATTGGTTTTGCAATGGTCTTTAATCTTGGATATCCTGCCGCTTCTGCGTTCTTTTGAATGTGCTGATGGAGATTCTTCAGCGTCCATAGTTCCTGCGAATATCCCAAATCTGCCGGGCGCTGACACGCTAAGTCTATGATCCATGCCACTGCGTCATCTGTAATTTCAACGGGACGCCCTGGTCGCTGATCGTCATACAATGCTCGCTGAATCCCTCCTGCCTTGTATTTGTTGAGGCAGAGCTTCACAGTATTGATATTGACATCAAGCCGCTCCGATATTTCTCCATTTGTCATTCCCTGAGACTTGTACAACAGCATCTTCGACCGATCTACAATCTGGGCTTGGTTTGTCCTTTGACGGATGATTGTTTCCAGTTCGACGATCTCACTATCTGTCAATGCAAGCATTTTCGCGTGTGCCATTGCTGTTCCCTCCTGTTATTGCTCTGTATACAGTATAGCACGCTTTTGCCAAAATAGCTACTTATTTATTTCCTGTTATACTAGGATATCCAATATCATTCTGGCTCCCAGACGAAAGCCATAGAGAAAATAGTCCTCATTCGCCATCACGGACAAATCACTCTTTAAGTCGTTAATGGCTTCCAACTGCTCCCTTGCTTCCGGGGACAGGGTTTCCAGAAACTCCCCCATCTTCTCCCGAACCTCTTTGGCGGTCTGCTGGTATTCGCTCCCTTGCCGAAGCCGGCGGTCAGTGGGGGAGATATTCCCCCACCACAGTTCCTTTAATACATACATCCTTACCCCTCCTTACACGCTGATGGTGAAGCGACGGCTGGAAACCTGTTTGGTGTAAGCCTTGTAGATTTCCGGCATAACCTTCTTGAAAGCGGTGCTGTCAAAGCGGTTGGA
>DEUP01000008.1 GCA_002362625.1 Clostridiales bacterium UBA3259 | reverse complement strand
CTGTTTTTCATTTTATTTCCTCCAAAATGTTGGTTTTTCTTTGAAAGTCCATTATACGTTGGTTTTCCCGGGAAATCAAGTATTTTCCGGCTCTGCCGGACGGAAGTCCTCGCCCAGATCACCGATCATCATTTCATAGACCTGATTGCTGATGTCCACCGTAGACTTGCCCTGGTACTCCTCCGGCTGGATCACGCCCACCAGGTGGAGGGGCACATGGGTGCGCTTCAGACGCTTGCGGTTGTGGAAAACATCCCGGGTGTTGCGAATGGTGCAGACCACAATGGGCACCTTGGTCTTCTGGGCGATCTTAAAGACGCCGCTGCGGAAGTGGTGAAGCTTGCCGTCCTTGCTGGTGTACCCCTCAGGGAAGACGCAGATGGACACCTCATCATCACGGATCAGCTGGATGCACTTGAGAATCACCTTGAGGGCCTGGCGGTCGTCCTCCCGATCCAGGGGCTGACAGAGAATTTTGTGCATGAACTTGTTGATGATAAACAAATCCATGTTCTCTTTTTTGGTGATAAAAGCAAGCTGATTCTTTCGGAAGGCATTGAGCAGAATGCCGGGATCCGCGATAAACAGATGGTTGCACACCAGAAGGAACCGCCCGTCCTGAGGAACCTGCTCAAAGCCCTCCTTGTGAACCTTCACCCCTGCCAGCATCATCAGGGCTTCAATGTACACATCCATGACCCGGCGGTAGAAGGGATCGTCATGCCCCGCCTGGGGCTGGGACAGGTCCACCCTTCCGCAGACCCAGCACAGATATCCAAAGGCCAGCAGGAAAAGCACCAGATAAAGGCCAACAAACAGAGGCAGGATCCACCAAAGGCTCCAGTGCAGCAGGAGACACAGCCCCACAGACAAAACCGCGGAAGCGGCGGCAATTCCCTTTAAAAGCATAGTTACCCTCCCGTATTCTCTCTTTCTTTTGCCCCTTTTGGGGCTTTTCTTTATTATACTCGTTTTATGCGGGGGGCACAAGAGAAAAAAGTCAACAAAGAGTTTTTTCACAAAAGGGTGGAAATTGGGGGAATAGACTGGTATAATATCAGTCATACCCATCCCAGGGAACCTCTGAATAAATTGTCTGCGGCAGCTGCCGGATCTTGCCGATTTCATCAGAGCTTCCCTGGTTGCCAAAAGGAGGGATTCTCTATGAATCAAGCAAAGCTTACCGCCCGGCTGCCGGGAATCGTTTCGGCCCTGGGTGTTGGATGTCTGGCCCTGCGGTGGATTCTGTATCGGGTGGATCTGGATGATCGGCTGCTGCTGAAGCCCGGCCATCCCCTGGAGATTCTGCTGTGGCTGCTTACCGCCGGTACCCTCGGCATGATCGCTGTTTGCGCTCTGAAGAGCAAGGAACCGGTATCCTATGAGGACAATTTCCCGCTGTCCAACCGGGCCTGGATCGGCTGCTGCGTGGCGGCGTTTCTGATCTGCTACACGGTGCTGTCCAGGGAGGCAAAGCTGCCCGGCGGGCCGGGGATCGCGTGGAAGGTGCTGGGTGTGCTGTGCGCCCCCTGCCTGCTGGCCGCGGGTATGGGCCGTCATTTGGGATACAAGAATTTGTCTCTTCTGTATGTTGTGCCCTGCCTGTTTTACATGTTCCATATCATCAACCATTATCGGACGTGGAGCAGCGAGGCACAGCTTCAAACCTATTTCTATCCTCTGTTCGCGGCCATTGCCATGACCTTCTTCCTGTTCTATACCGCTGCTTTCGCGGTGGATATGCCCTATCGGCGGCAGCAGCTTTTTACGGGGCTTTCCGGAACCTTTCTGTGCATGGTGGATCTGTCCCGTACAGAATACCCCTGGCTGTGCCTGGCGGGGATCATCCTGTGCCTGGCCGGCCTGTGCGCCCGGCCGTCTGCCCCAGAGACAGAGGAAGGAGGGAACGCCCATGATTCTGCCTGATACCATATGCCAGTGCATTGCCGCGTTGGAGCAGGCCGGTTACGCCGCCTACGCGGTGGGCGGCTGCGTCCGGGACGATCTGCTGGGGCTGACACCCACAGACTATGATCTGTGTACCTCCGCTCTGCCCCAGGAAACGGAGGCTGTCTTCTGCCGCTGTCCGCTGGTGCTGGCAGGGGAAAAGCACGGCACCGTGGGGGTGGTCACGGACTGCGGCATTGTGGAAATCACCACCTTCCGGAAGGAGGGCGGATACCGGGACAGCCGTCACCCGGACTGGGTGAGGTTCGTCCCCAGAGTGGAAAACGACTTGGGACGCCGGGACTTCACCATCAACGCCATGGCTTATTCTCCCAGCCGCGGGCTGGCGGATCCCTTTGGGGGAAGAGAAGACCTGGAAAGGAAGCTTTTACGGGCGGTGGGCGACCCCGTTCAGCGGTTTCGGGAGGATCCCCTGCGGATCTTGCGGGGCGTACGGTTTGCCGTCCGGTTCCGGCTGGACGTGGAGCCGGAGACGGAAGCGGCCATGGGCTCGGAGGCCCATCTCATGGGCAGCTTGGCCCGGGAGCGGGTGTTTGAGGAGCTTTGTAAGCTTCTGCCTCTGGTGAGGGCGGCGGATCTGACCCGGTTCGCGCCTGTGCTGGCGGAAGTGCTTCCGGAGCTGAAGCCTATGATCGGCTTCGACCAGCGAAGCCCCCATCATGCCTACGATCTGTTTACCCATACCGCCCGGGTGGTGGAGGCGGTGCCCGCCGATTTGACCCTGCGGTGGGCGGCGCTGCTCCATGACGTTGGGAAAGTGCCCTGCTTCACCACGGACGAAACCGGCCGGGGCCACTTCTATGGCCATGCCCAGGTAGGCGGGGACATGGCGGAGGAAATTCTCCGCCGGTTAAAGGCGCCAAACGCCCTTCGGGAGACGGTAGTCACCCTGATCCGCAATCACATGGCTCCCAGAACCACCAGGAAAGCCATGCGGCGGCTGGTGAGCCATCTGGGGTTTGATACCACTGAGGCTTTGCTTCGCCTTCAGGAGGCGGATATGGGCAGCAAGGGCACAGGGGAAGCGGAGGAAGAGAATATCTTCCCGGCCCTCCACGGCCTTCTGGAAGAGCTGCGGCAGGAGGACGCCTGCCTGACGGTGAAGGATCTGGCGGTGGACGGAAATGATCTTCAGGCCCTGGGTCTGACGGGGAAAGCCATCGGGGAGACACTGCAAAGTCTGCTGGATCAGGTGCTGGATGAAGCGGTTCCCAATGAGAAGAAAGCGCTGCTGGACTTTTTGCGGGAATCATAGGCCCTAGGAGAATGATATGAAGAAACGCTTACTTGGGCTGCTGCTGGCCCTTTCCTTACTGCTCAGCGGATGCGTCATTGAAATATCCACGCCCCAGGAAAGTGTTTCCGGGGATGGGTTGACCGTCCACTATATTGATGTGGGGCAGGCGGACTGCGCGCTGCTTTCCTGCGATGGGGAATATATGCTCATTGACGGCGGCAACCGGGGGGACAGTCAGCTGGTGGTATCCTATCTGGAACAGCAGGGGGTGGAGCAGCTTACGGCGGTGGTCTGCACCCACGCCCACGAGGATCATGTGGGCGGCCTGCCCTCGGTGCTGGCGGTGTATCCTGCCCAGGCCGTGTATGCGCCTACCAACACCTACGCTTCCAAGATATTTGACAGCTTTCTGCATTATACGGATCAGCAAGGACTGTCCGTGACCATTCCCGCTCCGGGGGACGTTCTGACCCTGGGGGAAGCGACCCTGACGGTTCTGGGACCGGTGAAATCCTATCCCGACACCAACAATACCTCCATCGTTCTGAAGGTGGAGTATGGAGAAACCGCCTTTCTTTTCACTGGGGACATGGAGACCCAGGCGGAGACGGATATGCTGGATTATTGGGAGGGGCGGATGGACTGGAACTGCGATGTCCTCAAGGTGGGACACCATGGCTCCAACACCTCCACCGGCTACCGTTTTCTGAATGAAGTAAATCCCACCTACGGCGTAATCTCCGTGGGAGAGGGAAACGACTATGGCCACCCCCATGAGGAACCCCTGTCCCGGCTGAAGCAGGCGGGGGTCATCGTCCTGCGCACCGACAAACTGGGCCATGTCATCGCGTCCAGCGACGGAACCACCCTCCGCTTCACCTGGGAGAACCAGAACGCCCAGCCGGAGGATGTGGAACCGGCAGATACCCGCTTTATTGGCAACAAAAATTCCAGGAGATTCCACAGTCCCGGCTGCGCCAATCTGCCTACGGAAAAGAACCAGGTGATCTTTGACAGCTATCAGGACGCCATCGACGCGGGCTACAGCCCCTGCGGAAGCTGCCTCGGGTAAAATTTTTTCAAATTCCCTATTGACTCTCTCCTTACGTCATGCTGTATGATGATTCCCGAAAGGAGGAATTATCACGAAAACAGTAACACAAATCGCCGCCCTCACTGGGATCAGCGTCCGGACCCTGCGGTACTATGACAACTTGGGGCTATTAAAGCCCACCGCCTTGACAGAAGGGGGCTATCGGCTCTACGATGACCAGGCTCTGGAACGGCTGTACCTGATCCTGATTTACCGGGAACTGGGGTTTCCCTTAAAGGAGATCGGGAATATCCTGGAATCTGACGACTATGACCGGAACCGGGTTCTGGAGCGGCAGATTGCCCTTTTGGAGCAAAAGAAAACCCACCTGCAAAATCTGATCCATCTTGCGGTGGGACTAAAAATGATTGGAGTGAGATATTTGGAATTTGATAACTTTAAAATCGGGGAGCTGGACGACTACAGCGCCCAGGCAGAGACCTTATACGGAAAGACGGATGCCTACCGGGAGTCCCAGGAAAAGGCCAAAGGCCGCACAAAAGAGCAGCAAGCGGATTTAGGCAGGCAGACTATGGCCATGTTTACGCAACTTGGTCAGATGAAGCACCTTTCCCCCGACCATCAGGAGGTTCAGGCCTGGGTCAAACGGCTGCAGGACTTCTTTACGGAGAATTTCTACAACTGTACCAATCAGCTTCTTCTGGGTCTGGGGGATCTGTACGCCGGAGGCGGCAGCCTGACGGAAAACATTGACGCGGCCGGCGGCAAGGGCACCGGAGCCTTCGCCCGGGAGGCCATTCGGGCCTGCTGCGGGAAGTAAAGGAAACTCTGATGAAATCGGCAAGAGCTGATGGCAAAAGATCCGCCGCTCAGCCGCAGACGATTTATTCAGAGGTTCCTAAGGAAAGCAAAATACCCATGCGCTGTGCAAAGCATTGCCGCGCATGGGTATTTATTTGCGTCAGTGGCGCAAGGCCGATGACTTACTTTACGATAAAACCAGCGGGGAGCTTCCAGGAGCTGTTGGAATAGTAGAAGGTGACGGAGGTCATCAGATATTCTCCGTTGTAGTACATACAGGTGGAGCTGCCGCCGTCCAGGTTGGCGGCGTTCACCGCGCCGTACTGGGTCATAATCTCGATCAGGTCGGCGGCGGAGGCACCCAGGTGACCGTTTTTGCCCCGGCCGTCCGTGACCAGCAGGAGAACGGAACCATCCGCGCATTGACCAATGGCGGTACGGGGATTCAGGCCGCTGCCTGCGCCGTTCATGCCCCGGGGATTGCCGTTGATAATCAGCTGGACAAAATGGTTGTTGGCGTCGCTGCTCTCCTCCTGGAAGGTGACCGCGTCCCGGATGCCTTTCTCCTGCACCAGGGCTTCCAGCTGGTCAGGGGTCATGCCGTTTATATCAATGATCTGAAGAATATTGTCATTGTCAAATCCCACAAGCACCAGGCCTGGATATTCGTTTGGTTGGTTGTACTGAATCTCGCTGCCAGACACAATGACACCATAGGGGTGGCCGCCGGTGTTGTTGGTGGAGTCGTAGATGCCGCCGTTGATGGCGGCAATGGCGCCGCTCTGCTGTGCCAGTTCCTCCAGGGTAACGCCGGTATCCCGCCAGGGATAGATGGTTGCCAGGCTGATCCGGGAGGGGTCGCGAACCTTAATCAGCTTGGCGGTATAGGTTCTGCCGGACAGCTCGATAACCTCCAGATCCTTTGCGTCGGCATCCTGTTCGGTATCCCCAAGGGGCTCGAAGGTAATCAGATCCGCGTCCACGGCATCGTCAAGCTTCACCATGGAGTTGGCGTCCACGATTTTCTGAACCTCATCAGAGGGGACGAACCAGGAGACCAGAAATTTCAGCTGCCCGGTTTCCAGCATGGTGGTGACGAAGGTGCGCTTGGCGCTGGGAGACGTGGAGCCGCAGATCATTTTCATGGACATGAACAGAGTGAAGACGAGGACGGCCACCACGGTGAGCAATACGGCAAGAGCGCGCAGCAGGTGTTCGCCCATAGTGGGCTTGCGGTATTTGGGACGGCTGAGCGGCTGGGGCGCGGGCTGACGAGAGGGCTGCGCGGGGCGGGACGGACCGGACTTGGGCGCGGGTGAGCGCTGCACCGGCTCCCGGTGCCTTTGCCGGGGCGTTTCAAAATATCCTTTCATAGGGTACCTCTTTACTGAATTTCCCGGTAATCCACAAGGGCCCATTGGGGGTCGTCCTTGCCGTTATCGGTACTGTCGTATTTTACAAAATAGAATGTGGAGTTGATCACATCGTCCACTTCTTCTCCGGTTCGGGTCAGCACCAGCTTCTTTTCCAGGCGGATATCACAGGAGAAGCAGTTTTCCGAGTAAACCACATAATTGGACACTTCTTCCACCTGGAAGGGCGGATCCTTCAGGGTATGGGAGCTGGTGAAGGTGATGTCGATGCCGGTGGCCCATTGATACGCCACGTCCTGCAGGTAAGAGCCTTTGATCAGATAGGGGGAGAGCTGGCCATAGCCGTTGTTGGAGCCGGTGAGATCCTGAGTCATGAACAGGCTCCACAGCTTTGCCACTTCCAGCGGGTCAAAATCCACAGAGAGGGGCAGAGAATCCTGTCCCACGAACTCTCCGGCGATGGTGACCTGCCTGTCCTCTATGGTGAAATCCACTTCATTGCCGCTGCTGTCCAGGATTGTAAAGTCCGGGTCGTCGGTGAGAAGGCGCAGAACATAGGTGGCGGTATCCGGCACGTCCGGGCAGTATTCCTTTACGTATTTCAGCGCCTCGATGGGTTCCAGGGAGGCAGCCTCTACGGGGACGGTCTCCAAAGCGCGAATGGTGTAGCTCACGGGAATGGTGACCTTATAATCCGTAAAAGTGGGAGGATTGCCCTGGTCATATGGAACAGAGTTTCCCAGAATGTCGCAAATCTCCACATTCAGAGGGGTCAGGCTGTGGACATCATAGCTGGCCATTCCGTCGGTAATGGCACCCTGCAGCACCTCACCGTTATTTCTGACGATCACAGAGGCGGGGGCGGTAAACTGAAATTCATAGCCGGTGACCTCGATCTGTTCCACGCTCCACCGATCCAGGGGGAAGATCAGCAGACGGGTCTCCTGACCCTCATGGTTCAGTGTCGCGGTGCCCACCTTGCAGCCGTTGCTCAGCACGTCGAAGGTCTTCTTTGCGGCGTCCACCGCGCTGTGATCCTCCTGGAAGGTTACGCTGCTGGCAAGGAAGTCCTCCTTGAATTGGGCAATTTCCCCATCGGAGGCATTCCAATCGCTGCGCATTTGATCTAGGGACAGGATATCCTCAGCCCCGCTGCCGGATTTTGAATCGCGCAGCTGTTCAATCCGGGCGGCAAGGATATTTTCCGGCTGGGAGGCTTCGTAGTCCTTCAGGGCGCTGTGTACATAGATCAGCGTGCAGAGGGAGAAAACCATCAGCACAGCAAGAATCGTCAGGTAGGGCTTCTTAAAGGAACGGGGCCTTCTCTTCTGGGGCGGGCGGCGGGAAGAGACTGGCTTCCCTTCATTTACACTTCGTTCTTTCATGGTATTTCCTTTCGATGTCTTCCTGCTTCGACATAATGTTACGTTGAGTATAGTCTATTTCCCGCCGGAATACAAGATCATTAAACAAATCTTAAAGCATAGCGAGGGCGGCGCGGGATTCATCACAGTGGGAAAACAGAATTGCAAGGGAAGCCCTGATGCAATCGGCAAGAGCAGACGATTGCATCAGGGCTTCCCCAAATATCCTGCCCAGCTGTCAATCATCCTTGGCCAGCACGAACAGGGGATAAGGCTTATTTCAGAACTGCGGCGGCCTGCCAGGCTTCGCCCATACAGGCGAGGTGCAGACCCTCGTGACCGGTGTTGCCCATGATATCCCGCAGATCCAGTAAAAGGGCCTTGCGAAGATATTCATACCCCTTTTCGTTGAAGCCATTTTCCAGGGCAAACAGGGCATGGCTGGCAAAGGAAAGGGTGGAGTCGTGGAGGCACAGAGGCTCAAAGTCCTCCCAGGCCTCCGCCTTCTGCTTTTGCGTAAACCGTTCCGGCAAACGGGTCATAATCAGCAGGGTATCCGCCTGCTTGATGACCTTGTAGCGCTGAAGCCGGTCAAAGCACACATGGTGGTAGCTGGCGCCCGCGTCGGGCTTCAGCTGGGAGATGTCCACGTCCTCCAGCAGGTGGAAGGTATCGTCCTGGCGGAGACGGCCGGTAACGGGATCCCGGGGCCACTGGATGGCGTCCCGAAGACAGGTCATGCGGCGGGTTTCTTCCGGAGTGATTCCAAGCTGGTGATAGCGTTCGGGCCGTTTTTCCTTCAGATCCACAGCCGCCTGAATGGCCAGAGACAGGTTGTGCTGCACCATCACATTGGTAAAGAGATTGTTGCTGGTGATGCCGCAGTATTCGTCCGGGCCTTTGCAAAACAGCAGATCCGCTTTCCCGGTTTTCGGCCGGTAGGTGTAGCGGCTGACCCAGAACCGGGCGGTTTCCACATATACCTCCGCGGCGTGATCCAGATAAAAGCCTTCGTCACCGGAAGCCTTGCAGTAGGCGTCCAGAGCGTAGGCCACATCCGCGGTAATATGAAGCTCGCTGCATCCGATGTCCCAGGTCTCGCACTGCTCGGTGCCGTCCAGGGCGGCCATCCAGGGGTAGCGGGCGCCGGCGGTGTTCATGGACTGGGAGTGGGCCTTGGCGGCGGGAAGGGAGCGCACCCGATATTCACAGAGATTCCGGGCGGCTTCCAGGTCGTTTTTCAGGAAGAAGGGCAGCATGAACAGGTCGGTGTCCCAGAAGTAGCAGCCCTTGTAGCGGCCATGGCTCAGCCCCCGGGCGCCAATGCTGACGGTGGGGTCCTTGGCATTGCAGCTGCCCAGAAGCTGGAACATGGAATACCGGAGACCGGTCTGCATATCCCTGTCCAAAGTGGGAATCACCATGTCGCATGCTTCCCAGGTGGTTTCCCAGGCGGCAATGTGCCGGGCAAGAAGGACATCGTAGTCCCAATCCGCCGGAATGGGAGCCAACCGGGGATCAAGGTCCCGGGAGGTAAGAATGGAGGCAGCCTTGTCCATGGTGATTGTCTGCTCGGCCCCGGCGGAGGCGGTGAAGGCGCACAGGGTACCATCCGCTTGCGTATACGAAAAATCCAGAGAATGGAAGCGAACCTCCTGAGAGACGGCAAGGCCGGTTCCTGAAATCCGGTATTCACAGCGGATTCCTTCCTGAGACGCGTCGGTGGAAAGGGGAAGGGAAAGCTGGATGGTCTCCACGCTGCTTTTGGTCTGGTCGTCGGGAATAGGGCTGTTGCAGCTGTCCGAGAAAATGCCGCTGGTCAGACGGATTTCCGTGGGCTGAGCAGGGGTCAGCCGCAGCCGCTGCAAAATCAGAGCGGGCTGCTCCTTGGGAAGGAAACGTTGGTATTCCACGTTCAAGACCTTTTCGCCGGAACGCAGACAAAAATTCATGGTCAAAGTGGCCTGCCTCATGTCCAGCCGGCGGCGGATCGGGGATGCCAGAACGGCCTCCGCTCCGTCGATCTCGATGCGATCCCAAACAGGCGTGGGGAGGTTTACAAAGTCGGTGATGCCGGGCTTGATCTCCCCGAAAATTCCGGCAAGATAGACGCCCTTCTGGATGGGCCGGGCTTCCGGCTCGGCAGAGACGTAGCCCCGGACGCCCATGCGGCCGTTGCCCAGGAAGAATATGCTCTCATAGAAGTCATCCGCCCAGGCTTCCCCCTGGCAGGATACGGTCCAGGGGGTGAGCTGCAAGTCGTTTCTCATAAAGCACCTCCGTTGCTTGCGGTTTTCATGGCGTGGCAGAGAAATCCGGCACAGGTGGCGAAGGCGGCGCCGGTGGCGCAGGTTCCGTGAACCGGGTCAACGCTTTCGCAGGCAATACCATTGTCCATTTCCAGAATCTCCAGCTCCCGGAAGGCCTGCGCCTTGTGGCCGCACAGCAGGCTGTTGCACAGGCTGAGAATCCAGGGATAGGGGGCGTGGGCGCATCCGATTTCCGCGATGGGAGAACCCGCGAAGCTGTATTCATAGGAGGGAGAGCGGATCATAGATACCGTATTCTTCCAAATTTCATCATCAAAGCCGCAGAAGCCATAATAGGGGAGCAGCTGAAGGCTTCCGGGAGGCTCGTCGTAGACGTTATGCTCGCCCTTTAAGTCCACCGACCAGCCAAAATAGGGCTTGCCCTCCCCGTCCGTGAAGACGCAGTGCTGATAAATGGCGTCCTTCACCTCCCGGGCGGCGTCCGCCAGAGGGGCATATCGGTCAGGGCATAGCCGGGCCAGGGCAAGGAAGCTTCGCCAGACCAGGACGTTATTGTAGGTCAGGTAGGGATGGACAATCTCGTCGTCGGTGGGCTGAAGGAAGGTTTCGTAGAGGGGAAGCTCCGGATGGCGCATGGTATCCAGGGTTTTCAGAATCTGGCGGATACCGGCCTGGACATCCTTTTCTTCCAGAATCTCCCGATCCTGGGTGGCCTCCACATAGGCGCTGAGGGCGATAACGGGGGCCATCAGCTCGTCCAGCTCGAAGCCCGGCTCCAGCACGGTGCCGTCAATGTACCGGGAGTGAATGCCCAGATTCCGGCGCTGCCGTCCGAAAATATAGGAAAGAATCTGCCGGGCAAGCTCCGGGTCGGCGTCCAGAATGGCGGGGAAGGCCCACAGCAGCACGTCCCGATCCCAATAGGCGGCGCTGACATAATACCGGGTGCCCCGGCTGGTGGCGCAGACCAGCTCCTCCGTGTCCAGGGTCAGGCCGGTGGAATAGAAGATGCAGAAAAACAGGTTGGTGTTGTAGATTTCGGTGAGCCTGGGAGTAGGCATCTCGCAGACCCGCCGATCCAGCCAGGCGGCGGTGCGCCGGTACTCCCAGTCCCAGCCCCGGCGGAGCATTTCCTTGGCGCTGGTGGCGGCGGCTACCTCCTCGTACCCAAGGCCCCAATAGAAGACCATTTCCTGGGAGGCGCCGGCGGTGAGGGTATCCTGCCGGGAGAGGGTGTAGGAGACAACGTTATTTTGGAGGGTATAGGCGGAGACGGTTTCCCGGTCGCACATGGGAGCAAAGGCGAACACAGGCGCGCCGCTGCGGAAATCAAAAACCAGACTGAAGTTCCAGCCGCTTTCATAGCAGTGAACACTGCCTTCTAATTGCTTATCCTCGTTGATGCAGTTCCAGCTGCTTTCCCAGCAGCCCCGCAGGCCCCAGGTAAGGCTTTGCGCTTCACCGCCGGAAAGGGTCAGCTTCACCGCGAAGCCCCGTTCCCCCACAGGGGTCAGTATGGTCAAAGTGAAGTCGCGGTCCCCGGCTTTTGCGGTCAACGTGGGAATCCAGTAATGTTCCCGGTGCCAATGAAGGTCCGTCAGGGGAATGCCATGGCCATCAATCTGAACAAAGGGGGCGATCAAAGGGACTTGCTCAGAGCCCCGTACCTCGATCAGACCCTTATGCTGCATGGAAAGGTAGGTAAAATCCTCGATCCCGGCGGTATATTCGTTGATTTTGGGCAGGGAGATCATTTCGTTTCCGGTGGGAATATAGCGTTCCATAAGGTCACCTCAAATAGAATGTTTAAGCGGTTAAATTGCTTTATAAATCAAGTATAACAAAATAATTGGGATTGTCAACAGAAATTTTTGCAAAATGCAAAAAAGCTATTGACAAATTCAGATGGAACCTGTATGATAGAGACACAAAGTAATTTAAACGGTTAACACCAGACGGAAGGAGGATGCCAATGGCAAGAGCGACTTTAAAGGATGTGGCCCAGCTGGCCGGTGTGTCCACTGCCGCGGTATCCTACGCCTTAAGCGGGAAGCGGCCCATTTCGGAGGAGACGAAGCGGCGGATTCAGGCCGCTGTGGAGCAGCTGGATTATGTGCCGGATTTGAACGCCAGAGGCCTAAGTATGCGGGATTCCAAGCTGATCGGCGTGGTGATTCCCCAGACGGAGCCGGGGGACCGGCTGATGTTCCAGAACAGCTTTTACAGCGAGGTGCTGGGAAGCATCGAATACTACGCCCGGCAGAACGGCTACCACATTCTCATTTCCGCAACGGAGGCCAATGAAAGCTACCTGACCCTGGCCATGAAGCGGAATCTGGATGGGATTATTGTCATCGGTATGTATCCGGATGAATTCTACCAGGAGATGAAGAAGATCAAAATCCCCATTGTCCTGATCGACAGCTACTGCAACGACCACTATTACCACAACATCCGCATTGACGACGCCTACGGCAGCTACCTGGCCGCCCGGTATCTGCTGGAAAACGGCCACAAAGACATTGCCTTTTTCGTCGGCCAGATGAAGGAAAGCGGCGTTATGAAAAAACGCCTGCTGGGCTACCAGCAAGCGCTTCAGGAATTTGCGGTTCCCTACCGGAAGGAATATGTATTTGAAGGGCAGGTTGACTACGAAAGCGGCATCGACCTGGCGGAACGGCTTTTGCAGTCCCAGCTTCCCGTCACCGGTATTGTGGCAGCGGCGGACATACTGGCCATCGGCGCCATGAAAGGGCTGTATGAAAAAGGAAAAAATGTCCCCGAGGACTACTCCATTGTAGGTTTTGACGACGCGGAGGTTGCCCGGTACCTGACCCCCGGGCTGACCACTGTTCGTCAGCAGATATCCTTAAAAGGACAGCGGGCAGTGGAGCTGCTGCTCAAGCACATCGAGGATCCCACGCTCCCAAAGCAGGAGGAGATTCTCCCCTTACAGCTTGTGGCGCGGGAGTCCGTAAGGAAACGAAGCGAATAGACCCGGAACCGGACAAAGGAGGTGTAAAAAACGGTTTGCATGATCTCGCCAAAGCCCATGCAAACCGTAGGAAAAGACAGCTGCCACAGCCCTCTTTTCGCAAAACTAATTATAAGCGAAAAGAGCGAGAAAATCAACCAATTTTTAGGAGGAAAAAACATGAAAACACGTAAGATCTTTTCGCTGATTGCCCTGACCCTGGCTCTGCTGATGGTGCTTTCCGCCTGCGGCGGGAATCAGGCGCCGGCTTCCAATGGGGGAAATGCCTCTGCCTCCAACAAAGAGGAGACCGTGACCATTACCTACTGCAACTTCAATTCCTCCGGCGGAAACGAAGAAACTCTGGACAAGATGGTGGCTGCCTTTGAGGAAGAGCACCCCAATATCAAGGTGGACGTGGAGACCATCGGCTATGACGACTACTTCACCCAGATGCAGACCCGTGTGGCCGGCGGCACCGCTCCCGACTGCTACGAGCTGAACATTGAAAACTTTGCCGCCTATGCCAACAAGGGTATGCTGGCGGAGATTTCCGGCGATTTCAGCGGCCTGAATACCACCGCGCTGAATGCCTTTAACGTTGGCGGCAAGCAGTACGGCTTGCCCGAATCCTTCTCCAACGTTGTCCTGATTTACAATAAGGATCTGTTCGACCAGGCGGGCATTGATTATCCCACCGACGACTGGACTCAGGAGGATGTACAGAAGGCCGCTGAGGCCATCCGTGCCCTGGACGAGAACATTTTCGGCATCTGGCAGCCCATTTCCTACAATGAATTCTTTAAGGTTGCGGCCCAGTTCGGCGGCTCCCTGCTGAACGAAGACAAGACCGCCTTCACCATCAACTCTCCCGAAAACCTGAAAGCCGCGGAAAACCTGATCGGCCGGGTGGTGGACTCCAACGTCCAGCCCAACTCCGTGCAGCAGGGCGGTATGGGCGACTGGGACATGTTCATGAGCGGACGGCTGGGTATGATCCCCACCGGCATCTGGGCCTTCCAGACCTTTACGGAAAACTGTGACTTCGCCTGGGACATCGTGGTAGAGCCGGGCAGCACCCGGAAGGCCACCCACTTCTTCTCCAACTGCGTGGTAATGAACCCCAAGACCGCCAACGCCGAGGCTGTGG
The DNA here is from genome assembly GCA_002362625.1 of Clostridiales bacterium UBA3259. Next base: position 37,868 of record DEUP01000008.1, on the reverse strand, counting down.
AAACCTGGCTGACCTGGCTGACCTCCTCCACTGCCTCCGCTGATATCCGTCTGGAAGCGGGCTGGGATCTGCCTGCCCTGAAGGATCTGGACGCCCTGTCCAGCTATCTGGAAATCACCCCGCCGGAAAACCGGGAAGCGGTGTTTAAGAGCCTGGACTACCTGGTGATGCCTCCTGTGATCGAGGATTACGCGCTGATGGGCGACATCATCACCCAGAAGCTCACCGCCGCGGCGGACGGAACCATCACCGTTCAGGAAGCCTTGGATGAGGCTCAGGCTGAATGCGAGACGCAGATTAAACTCGGCTGATTACTGAAATGGGAGCCGCTGCGTGTGCAGCGGCTCTCTCTATGCCTATGGAGGTGCCGTAATGGGAAAGAACAAAAAACATCGGGACACGGGACTGCTGGTGGCCTCCCCCTTCCTGCTGCCAAGTCTGGTGGGAATGCTGGTTTTCAGCCTGCTGCCCCTGATTATTTCAGGGCTGATCAGTCTGACAGACTGGAACGGACTGGATGCGCTGGGTGCCCCCAACTTTATCGCAGACCATTTCGTGGGTCTGGAGAACTATAAAAACATTCTGACCACATCGGAATTTTGGAGAGCCCTGGGCAATACGGCGGAATATATTGTGCTGTATATTCCTCTGATGCTGGCGGCCTCTCTGGCCATTGCCTACCTGCTGAGCCGTCCCCACCGGGGTGTAGGGGCCTTGCGGGTGATTTATTACCTTCCGGTGCTTACCAGCTGGGTGGCGGCTTCCCTGATCTGGAAGTCCATTCTGGCGCCTCAGTACGGCGCTATGAACGGCATTCTGGCCTTCTTCGGCATTGACGGTCCGGGCTGGCTGCTGGATGAAAGGTGGGCCATGCCGGCAATCGTCCTGGTGTCCGTGTGGAAGGATATGGGCTTCTTTGGATTGATTCTGCTGTCCGGCATTATCGCCATCAACCGCAGCTACTATGAGGCGGCGGACATCGACGGGGCCGGTGGCTTCACAAAATTTCGGAAGATTACCCTGCCCCTGCTGACGCCCTCCATTTTCTATGTGGTGATCGTGGCCATGATTAACAGCTTCCAGCTCTTCCCTCAGGTCATGATTATGACCGGCGGCGGCCCCAACGGCGCTACCCAGGTCATGGTGGAGCGAATCTATCAGTACGGCTTCCGGTACTACCGGATGGGCTATGCCTCAGCCTTCTCCTGGATTTTGTTCGTGATTATTATGATTTTTACCGCGATCCAGATGAAGGGTCAGGAAAGGTGGGTGTACTATGACAACTAAGAAAAGAATTGGCGATGTGCTCTATTATGTGATCGCAGCGGTGATTGCTGTCATTGCCATGCTGCCCTTCCTGTGGATGATCTCAACCTCTTTGAAAAGCCGGGGCGCGCTGATGTCCATTCCTATTGAATGGATCCCGGAGAATCCCAGCCTGGACGCGTACATAAAGGTTTTCTCCAAATTCCCCTTCGCGAAAACCATTGGAAACTCTCTGTTTATCTCCGTCAGCTACACGGTCCTTACCCTGCTGTGCGCCTCCATGGCGGCCTTCGCCTTTGCCAAGCTCCGCTTCAAGGGCAATCAGATTCTCCTCAGCGCCTATCTTGCCACCATGATGATCCCTACCCAGGTGACCATGATCCCTTTATTTGTCATCATGAACAAGCTGGGCCTTACCGATACCTATGCCAGCGTCATCGCACCCTCCATTTTCCGGCCCTTTGCCGTGTTTATGCTGGTGCAGCAGATGCGCTCCATTCCCGACGACTATCTCCACGCGGCAAGAATCGACGGGGCCAACGTCTTCCAGGTGTACTTTAAAGTGGCCCTGCCTCTGTGCGTTCCCAGCCTGGCAACCTTGTCCATTACCACCTTTATGGAGTCCTGGAACGACTACCTGTGGCCGCTGCTGATGCTGTCCGACAAGAACAAAATGACCCTGCCCATCGCCCTGTCCACCCTGAACGGCCAGTACGCCACGGAATATAACGTACTGATGGCAGGAAGCCTGATCTCCATGATCCCCATTATTATCATTTACATTGCGGCCCAGAAGCAGTTTAAGGAAGGCATGATGGCCGGCGGCATCAAGGGCTGAGGAGGATACCATGAAACGCATCTCTTACAGAGAAACGGAAATTGTCTTCGGAAATGAAAAACTGTCCCGCCAGGGTTCCACTTTGACCGTCAGCCTTGTTTATCACGGCGCCTACGGTATGGGAGAGAAGTTCGACAGTCTGAACCAGAAGGGCAGGACCGTGGTGAATCAGGTGGTGGAAAAGTTCTGCTTCCAGGGGGACAAAACCTACTGTCCGGCACCCTTCTTCTGGACGGATACGGGGTTTGGCTTGTATGTGGACACCTGCGAGGTCACTTCCTTCACCTTTGGGGAGGACTGCATCACCGTGACCCTTCCGGAGAAAGCGGATGTGGTGCTGTTCTCCGGCACGCCGGAAACCATCATCCGGGAGTATATGGACCTGTTCGGCCCGGCGGTGCTGCCGCCGGAATGGACCATGGGCGTGTGGGTCTCCGCCAACCGGTGGAATACCCAGAAGGATGTGGAGCAGCTGCTGGAAAAGCTGAAAAGGTACGATTTCCCGGCCTCCGTTGTGGTGCTGGAAGCCTGGAGCGACGAGGCGACCTTCTACATCTGGAACGGGGCCAGGTATCAGCCTGTGGCAGATGGGCAGGCTCTCAAATACGAGGACTTTGACTTTATCGGTACGCCCTGGCCGGATCCGAAGAAGATGATCCGGGATATCCACGATGCAGGTGGAAAGCTGCTGCTGTGGCAGACGCCGGTTTACAAGAAGCAGGGTGAGGATGAGGTTCCCAATGCCCAGAATGATCTTGACCGGGAGGACGCGGCGGCACGGAAGCTCTGCGTCACCCTGCCGGACGGAACGCCCTATACCATTCCCCAGGGGAAGTGGTTCGGCGGCTCCATGGTTCCGGACTTTACCAACCCGGAAACCGTAAAAAGCTGGTTCCATAAGCGGCAGTATCTGCTGGACATGGGTGTGGACGGCTTCAAGACCGACGGCGGCGAGTTTATCCACGATGAAAATGCCCAATTCCATGACGGCACCACCGGCAAGGACGGAATCAACCGCTACGCGAGGGACTATACCACTGCCTATCGGGACTTTGTGGGAAGCAGCCGGGTGGTATTCAGCCGGGCGGGCTTCTCCGGGCAGCACACGGTGCCCTGCCACTGGGGCGGCGACCAACAGTCTCAGAATAGCGAGCTGGTAAGTGTACTGAAAGCGGGACTGAGTGCCGCCGCCTCCGGGGTTATTTTCTGGGGCTTTGACCTGGCGGGGTTCGCGGGGCCGCTGCCCACCCTGGATCTGTACCGCAGGGCCACCCAGATGGCCTGCTTCTGCCCCATTATGCAGTGGCATTCCGAGCCGGACGGCGGTCAGTTCCGGGAGCTAATGCCGGGAGCCGAGGGAAACAATGAGCGCAGCCCCTGGAATATGGAGGAGAGCTACGCTTTTCCCGGCTTCATGGCGGAGATGCGGTACTGGCATAAGCTCCATGAAAAGCTGCGGCCCTACCTTTGGAAGACGGCCCAGGCCTGTGTCCGGGACTTTAAGCCCTTTATGCGCCCCCTGGTCTATGAATGGCCGGAGGACAGGGAAGCGGTGAACTGTCAGGATGAATACCTGCTGGGCGATGACCTGCTGGTAGCCCCACTGCTGGAAGAAAACGCCCTGTCCCGGGAGGTTTACCTGCCGGAAGGGCAGTGGACGAGTTTCTTTGACGGAACGGAATATGTGGGCGGCCAGACCATCACTGCGGGCGGTGATGGAAAGCTGCCAGTGTTCACACGAAATGGATTTCAGTTGAAGGCGTGAATCATCGTATAGGAACCATTTGAGATACCCGAAAATAAAGAAAGAAAACACCCTGCAGATTGGCTTCCCGGAAGGTCAGCGAATCTGCGGGGTGCTTTTTGCGTGAAAAACGGAGGTTATTGAAACCGACTGTGCATATGGGACTCAATTTCCCGGAGACGATCCTGCGCCTTCGCAAGATCCTCCATCAGCTCGCCGCTGTGGCTGAGCACATGATCCATGGGGTGATGGGTATGGGGATATTTTCCACTGCGATAGCGGTCAATGACGATTTCATAGCGTGCCGCGGCAAGCTTGACCGCGTCCGCCCAGGAAAGATACAGCTCTTCCCCGGCATTTATGCCAACCTGACGCATTTGTTCCTTCCTGTCCGCCAATTCTTCCAGCAGGGCAAACAGGCTGGAAGCATTTTCGTCAATCAGGAACCCGTTGCGCCCGTGGGTAACGCCCTCTGCAGCGCAGCTTCCCCTCACCAGAACCGAGGCGAGGGAACAGGCGGCAGCCTCCCGCACCACAAGTCCGTTGGTATCGAAGGTGGAGGGAAAGAGGAACAGGCTGCTCCGGCAGTACCAGGCCCGGAGCGTTTCCCGGTCGGAGATAGCGCCGGTAAAAAAACAGACAGGAGACAGACCCATTTCCTCCGCGGTGCGCTCCACTTCCGGCCGGTCGGTGCCGTCGCCGATGAATACCATTCGGAAGTCCTTCCCGGCGGCCTTCAGCATTCCCAGGGCATCCAGAATGATTTTCAGACCCTTGTACCAACGGATACGGCCTACAAACAGGAAAACGGGCACATTTTGGGGGAGGTCATAGTTTTCACAGACAGTCTGGCACGCTTCCTCGGAAACCCGCTCCCGGGGCATATCCACACCGTTGGGCATGACCACATAATCTCCCTGGTACCCCATACTCCGGAGGTTTTCTCCCGCGCCCTGGCTTACCGCCCAGACCTCGTCACAGGCGTTGATGTTCTCCACCAAAGCCCGTTTGCTGCCTGCCTGAAGGGCTTTGGAGCGTAGAATGGAGGCAATGTCGATGTCGAACTTGGTGTGGTAGGTTAACACCAGGGGCACGTCCATAACCGCCCGGAGCTGCCGCGCCAGAAGCGTGGAAGCAATGGGGCAGTGGGTGTGAAGCAGTGAGACCTTCCATCCTTCCAATTGACGGAGGATTTCCGGGGAGAAGGGGATCCCGGCCAGATATCCCATCCAATTTCGCAGATCGATGCTGGGGTAGCGGATCACCGGATAGGGGAGGGAGGAATCGTCGGCGTCGGGATAGGCGGGGGTAATCACAACCGGGTCAAAGGCTTGCTCCGGCAGCCATTTGGCATAGCTGACAACCGCGTTGGCGACGCCGTCAATCAACGGCGGAAAGGAATCATTCAAAAGGCAAACAAAAGAGCGTTCATTCATTATGCGGCACCTCGCCCAGAAAAAGGAAATTGTATAAACACAAAATACCACACCGGGAGGGAAATGTCAATTTCCTATACTGGCTGTTTTCTCTATAACGACTGACCCGATTGTTCCACAGGACCGCTAAATTGTCGTTTTCTTCCGTGACCACGCATGGTATAAATTCCCCAAAGCATTAAATCCCTTTCAGGAATTGATCCACAAAATACAGTGCCGCACCAATAGCGGGTGTATATTGACCGTGGACACCAATATGAATCTGTTCCCGGCTCATGGGAAAGGGGGCGGCACTGTTGATTTGCCTCAGAAGATACAGAATGTCCTCTTCGACAAAGTAGGGGGCGAGATAGCCGCTGATAATCACAGGGGCATCAATAACCATAGGAATTGGCGCAGTAAAGGCTCAGCGTCCGGGCCTGATCCAGGGCGGTGTCCAGCTGGGTAACAATGATGTCAGCGGAAAGATCGTCAATGCTGGTCAGCTTTTCCTGAAGAACCTGCTGCATATAGGAGACAAGGTATACGGAAACCACCAGAACAAAAACGATTTGGCAGAGGATCATGGAAATGGCGATTTTTCCACGGATTCCATACGGATTCTTTTTGAATCTCACGGTGCGTTACCTCTCAAAAAAGCATATATCCCTGTGTTTTCTCCCTGAATTATACCATATTCCGGGTTTTCGTGCAAGAATGAATTTTAAAGAGGCTTAGTGCCGCCGGCGGGCGGAGGCGTTGCCCCGTCCATGCCTTCAGCATATGGGAGTGAAAAATCTCAGGTTGATTTTTGCCACTGTGCATAATTTGAGTCAGCTTGATTTGTGCAGGTTTCTTATTTTGGTTTCCACGGTTTTATGCTATAATCAAAGAAAATACATCATGGAAGGAACTACTATGGCACATTGGCGTTTTTATTCCCAATCCCGTGTCCAGAACCTATGGTCAGCGGCTGTCCGGTTTCACGGAGTACCCTGCGCCACGCTGGCATGGGGCGTCCGGGCCTGTGATACCGCTCTGACAAAGCTGGGGCTTTCCAAGGCAGAGCCAGGGCGCCTGGTTTGCGTCTCTGAAACCACCGGATGCTGCGTGGACGCCTTTCAGGTGGGGCTGCGCTGCACCACAGGAAAGCGGAGTATGCTGTTCTACAAAACAGGAAGGTTTATCGTCACTGTCTATGATCTGGTCACCGGCGGTTCCGTCCGCCTTTGCGCGCAGCCGGAGCTGGAAGAGCGGATCCGCTCCATGGAGCCGGAGGAGCTTCTGCTGCTGCCGGAAGAAAAGCTGTTTTACTTTGAGGAGGCCCACCCACTGACCCAGCGGGTGCGGGATAGGGTGCGAGCCGCCTGCACCACAGCTCCGGAGGGAATTCCCCACCGGGATGCCGGCGTTCAGGACAGTCCGGATCAGTTCGGAAAATTCGATCTGTCCACCAACGGCGTCTGCCGGACAGCCTCAAGACGATATCGCTAGATGGACAAAAAGGCATTCCATAAGGGGATGAATATGTACAGCCTTGGGAGCGCGCCCCAGATCATATATGCGAACGCTGCGGTTGCTAAGAACTAACAGCCCTGAGAATTTTCGTTTCTCAGGGCTGTCGGTCTGTCAAAAGTCCCCGGCTTCACCGAATGAGACCGGAGGGCTTTGACAGGAATTCTCCCTGGCAATTGCCTGCCGGGGAGAATTCTGAATTTCACTTTCTCAGATTCTTGCAACGCCTGTGGCCCTGGCGGCTTCTGCCACGGCTTTCGCGACAGCGGGGCCCACTCTGGGATCAAAGGCTGCCGGGATGATGTAATCCTCGTTCAGCTCCTCGTCGGTGATCAGGCCAGCCAGAGCATTGGCTGCGGCAATCTTCATCTCCTCGTTGATGTCGGAGGCCCGCACATCAAAGGCACCCCGGAAAATGCCGGGGAAGGCCAGAACGTTGTTGATCTGGTTGGGATAATCACTTCGTCCTGTGGAAATCACCCGTGCGCCCCCTGCCTTGGCCTCGTCGGGGAAGATCTCGGGAGTAGGGTTGGCGCAAGCGAAAATAATGGCGTCCTTGTTCATGGCAGCTACCATTTCCTTCGTCACCATGCCGGGAGCGGAAACGCCAATAAACACATCCGCACCCACCAGCATATCCGCCAGGGAACCGGCTTTCTTTTCGAGATTGGTCACCTGGGCCATCTCTTCCTTGATCCAGTTCAGGTTATCCCGGCCGGCGTAAATAGCGCCCTTCCGGTCACACATGGTAACGTTCCGGAAACCGGCGGACAGCAGCAGCTTTACAATGGCAATGGCAGCGGCACCGGCGCCGGAGGTGACAATCTTCACGTCCTCCTTCTTCTTGCCAACTACCTTCAGGGCATTGGTCAGGCCTGCCAGGGTGATCACAGCAGTACCGTGCTGATCGTCGTGGAAGATGGGAATGTCACACTTTTCCTTCAGCTTCCGCTCAATCTCAAAGCACCGGGGTGCGGAGATGTCCTCCAGATTGATGCCTCCGAAGGAGCCGGAGATCAGATACACAGCGCTCACAAACTCGTCCACGTCCTTACTCTTGACACAGATGGGAAAGGCATCCACATTGCCAAAGGCCTTGAACAGGGCGCACTTGCCCTCCATAACAGGCATACCGGCCTCCGGTCCGATGTCGCCCAGGCCAAGTACGGCGGTGCCGTCAGTGATGACAGCGCAGAGATTGTGCCGCCGGGTCAGCTCATAGGACTTATCCACATCCTTCTGGATTTCCAGGCAGGGCTGGGCCACGCCGGGGGTGTAGGCCAGGGACAGATCATCCTTCGTCTTGCAGGGAACGGTGCAGGTCACTTCGATCTTGCCGCCCCACTCCTTGTGGAGCCGCAGGGATTCCTTCGCGTAATCCATGATTCATTCCTCCTTGAATTCATTTTTCGGGCTGTACAACCACCGAAATACCGTTGGGAATCAGGGTAACGGAGGCATCCGGCCCTTTTTCCTGCCTGGCCAGGGCCATGGCAGCTTTCAGATTCGGTGCATAGTCCAGCTTCATCTCCCGAAGGGTTGCTTCCATCTCCGGACGGGAAACGAAAATCACATGGTGCTTCATCAGAATGCGGGACAGAATCTGACTCTCCCACTGGTCTGGGATGGTCTCATTCTGGGGGGTTGCCGCACAGTGGGCAAAGTGCGCCGCCGGACTTTCACAATCCCGCAGAGACGTGTAGAAGCCTTCGCCGCCGGTGCCGTCTGCCAGCTGAGCGCACATAATCAGCACCGCCCCCTCTTTGGCAGAGGCCTCCGCCGCGGTCAGTCCCTTGACGCACTGGTAGATATTCTGATCCAAGGGCGCACCACCGTTGGAGGTGACCACAATGTCACCAGGAATGGCCATCACCTGACAGTAGGGACGCAGGAAGGTCACACCGGATTCATGGGCCTTTCGGAAATCTCCCGCAAAAGCTGCCACGGTTTTCTTTTCCTCATTGATGACAACGTTGACAATGAAGGCAAGCTTCGCCATTTCCCCCGCCGCAACCATATCGATATGCAGGGGATTGTTCTCCAAAATGCCGGTTCGGGCATAGGGCGACGCGATAAAGGCCCCGCAGTGATTTCCCAGAACGGTTGTCTTATCGCAGACGCCGGGGAGAACACTTTTCCGTCCGCCGGAGAACCCCGCAAAGAAGTGCGGTTCAATAAAGCCTTCGGCTGCCAGCAGATCCGTCTCTACCGCTGCCCGGTCAATGACCAGAGGCGCTCCGGAGGGTAGAATTCCAATCTGTACATTGCTGTCCGGATCAAAGGCGTTGTGGATGCGGATATTCTCGGACAAAGCAATTTCCGCCCCCAGCTTATCTGCAAGCTCCTCCTGGGTGGTCAGCCGGTGGAAGCCGGTTGCCACAAGCAACGTAATTTGAATATCCGGGTTTCCCTCCCGCAGCTGCCGCAGCATGGGCGGCAGAATGTCCCGGCTGGGAACAGGGCGGGTATGGTCGGAGATGATAATGGTGCAGGTTTGCTTCCCCCTGGCAAGCTCCGACAGCTTTGGAGAACCGATGGGATGTTCCAATGCCTCTTCCACCAGCGTCCGTCCCGCCTTCCCGCTTTTCAGTTCGTCCACCCGGGAGGTCAGAAGACCGTCCCAGGGACCGTCCCAGGAGAGGTGGCCCTTGCCGTATGGTATGGAAATCATATGCTCCACCACCATTCGATTAATAGTTACCTTTAAAGACTTCTTCCTTCACCGGCGGGCGGTAATCGCCAAAGTAGGAACCAAAGCCCAGACCCAGGTAGTTGCACAGATCCAGCACCTCCACCATGGTGTTGTCATTCACGGGCACGCCATTTTCCATAATCCGCTTGACCGCTGCCACTTCCTTCTCGCCGTGGGTGTAGATCCGCTCCTGGCCATCGGCCTTGGGGGCATCCCGCAGTTCCTGGAGGTAAGCAGAGAAATGCTTTTTGATTTCCTCAGGATCCCCAAAGAAGGCCGGGTTAATGGCCATAAAGCCGTGGCAGATATTGCCTTTGCCGCCGGTCATGCAGTAGTTGGAGGTGTCGCCCATGGACAAAATGGAGGAGAAAATCTCGCACAGCATACCGTAGCCGTAGCCCTTATGGCTGCCCAGCTGTTCGGTGGAACCACCCAAAGGCATAATGCCGCCGCCCCGCTTAGCTACAATGTTAGCAAGCACATCGGGGGCGTTGGTGGAAGGATGACCGTCCTTATCCAGTGCCCAGCCCTCAGGCAGAGGCTTTTCCATCTTGTTGTACATTTCCAGCTTGCCCCGGGTGACAACGGTGGTGGAAGCGTCAAAGAAGAAGTCATAGGGTTCCGCCGGGAAGGCACAGGCAATGGGGTTGCTGCCCAGCATGGCCTTGCGGCCAAAGGTGGGCACCATGATGGCCTCCGAGTTGGTGCAGGCAAGGCCCATCAGACCTTCCTTACAGGCCATTTTTGCGTAGTAGCCCGCGATGCCGAAGTGGTTGGAGTTGCGTACTGATACAATTCCCACGCCGGAGGTCTTTGCCTTCGCAATAGCCAGCTCCATGGCCTGGTGACTTACCAGCTGGCCCATAGCCTCATGGGCGTCGATGACGGCGGAGACAGGCGTTTCAAAGACCACCTCGGGCTTTGCGTGTACATCAATCATTCCCTTTTCGATGCACTTGTGATAGCGCACCATCCGCTGCATACCGTGGGACTCGATGCCGTACAGGTCAGCGGTCAGGAGTACGTCCTGGATGATGTCCGCCTCAGCTTTTGTAAAACCGAACTTCAGGAATGCGTCCATGCACAGCCGGTGCAGGGCTTCATAAGGCCAATACTGATATCCCATAATAATACCTCGCTTTCGAAAATTGGTATGTTTCAGGCAAGCAGATCCCGTTCATGCAGAATCACGCCCTGCGCTCTCAGCGTCTGCTGCAAAAGTCGAATATCCATCCCGGGAAAATCCGCTGTCAGCGCCGCCGCGGTACCCGCAGCCTGCCCGGTTACCGCGCAGCAGGGAATCACCCGCATAATATCCCACATGGGATCCGTCACGGATGTGCATCGCCCGGCCATAATCAGGTTGCTCACATCAGCGCAATAGAGGGTGGAATAGGGCACCTCATAGACCGGCCCCCGTTTTCGCCAGTCGGAGATCATGCCCACAGAGTCCGGGAAATACTTGTGCATTTCCTCATCCCCCAAGGTATATTCTCCCCGAAGCCGCCGGGTCATACGCAGCTGGGGCATGGTCGCAATGGAGGTGGGCACCCAGGCAGGATCCTGGCAGCGCTTTTTCCGGACATCCTTGAGAATCGCACCATGGGAATGGCGAACCATTTCCGATACTTCTTCGCAATCCAGCCCGCCGAACCTTTGCTTCAGCAGCGGCGGCGTTTCTCCATCCCGATCCTCCGACGGGACATCGGAAAAGCCCAGCATATTGAGCTGATAGCCCTCTCTGCCCAGTCCGTAATACCAGGCCGCCAGAACATTGCCCTTCCCATGGTTCTCCGTCGGCGCCCCGGCGAAGCTGGCAATGCAGGCATCCCCGGTGGCATCCACCACCGTGCGGGCCGGAATCCGCTGCCTGCCGGAGATACTTTCCACGATTACTGCCCGGATCCGGGTTCCCTCCATCTCCACGTCCACGCCATAGCAGCCATAGAGGATTTTCACCCCCGCTTTGTTAAGCGCCTGCTCCGCCAGTATGGCAAAGAGCCACGGATTAAATTTGGTCCGGAAGCGGGGATCCTTTTCCGTCCGTCCCGCCGGATCCTTCCGATCCAGCCAGTTGTCGGGGTATTCCCCTTCCGCTCCCATTGAGATGGACAGGCGAAGCAGCTCTTCCGCCAAACCAAAGGAAACCTGATGCCCAACCCCGTCGCACAGGGGAAGGTAAAACGTAATTAAGCCCGCTGTGCCAAGTCCGCCCAGTATATACTGCTTTTCCAGCAGGGTCACCCGTTTGCCGAGCCTTGCCGCCGCCAGGGCGGCAGCGATTCCGCCGAAGCCGCCGCCGCATACCAGGACATCGCAGCCTTCCAGATTTCTTTTCTTCATCTCTGGTTTCTCCCATAAATCGGGGCCAGCGCGTCATGCACCGCCTTGTACCTTGCGAACAGCCCCTCATACAGCCTCTGATTTTCCGGATCGGGCTTGGAAACCGAGTCGATCCGGACGCAGACCTCCGCCGCCTGGGCAAAGCTGTCAAACCAGCCAATGCCGACAGCGGTCATCATGGCGGTACCAAAGGAGGAATCGTCCACCTTTACCTTTTCCAGCGTCAATCCCAGCACATCCGCAACAATCTGACGCCAGAGCATGCCCTTTGCCCCGCCTCCGATGATCCGCACCCGCTTCATCTCCACGCCCAGGCCGTTCAGGGTATTCAGGCAGTCTTTCAGGCTCATGGCGACACCCTCCAGGGTTGCCCGGGTAAAGTGGGCTGTGGTGTGGCTGGAATTGATGCCGGTATAGCTGCCCTTCAGATCCGGATCGTTGTAGGGCGTCAGCTCCCCGTTCAGGTAAGGATGGAACATTAAACCGTCACTTCCCGGAGCTATCTGTTCGGCGGGGATATTCAGCTTCCCATAGGGCATCCGTCCGATGGTATCCCGATACCATCGATAGCTGGCAGCGCAGCTGGCAGTAGCCGTGCCGGGATACCACAGGCCGGGCACCACATGGCGATAGTTAAAGATAAATTTGGAATCCAGGGGATGATCCGTCACAATACAGATCCGCCCGGCAGTGGCCAGCTTCACGGTGGCATGGCCCGGCTCCACGTTACCGGCGGCGAAGACCTCCATGACCGTATCTGTAGTGCCCACCAGTACCACCGTTCCCTCGGCCAGGCCGAATTCCCGGGCCCGCTCTCCGGTCACAGTACCGGCCGTATCCGTGGGCCTGCAAAGCCTGGGCAGCCACGCCTTCTGGATGCCGCCCACAGCGCACAGCGCCTCTGACCAGCATTCCCGCCGGACATCATAGAACATGGAGCCCGCCGCGTCAATGGTATCGGTTTCCATGGTGCCGGTCATGCGAAAGCGCAGATAGTCCTTTGCGAACAGCAGATAGCGGATTTTTCCCCACGGCTCCGGCTCATGCGCCCGCAGCCACATGAGATGGGGCAGGGTCCAGACCGTGGTAGGAGCGTTCAGCACCTGCTCCATAATGGTATCCAGGCAGGTTTCCTTCAGGGCTTCCACCTCTGCCTTGCTCCGCTGATCCGTCCAGAGGATAGCCCGGCGCAGTACCTTCTGCTTTTCGTCCAGCAGTACGGCCGTATGGGTGGCGGCGTCGATGGCCAAAGCCTTGATCCGCTCCGCCCTTAGCCCGGTCTGCCCCAGAATGTCCCCAAAGGCCGCCTTAAAGGCCCGGCACCAGTCCTCCGGATCCTGCTCACACCAACCAATCTGGGGATAGTAGGTGGGATATTCCCGCATCGCCGTGGCGGCAATTTCCCCTTCCCGGCTCAGCAGGGTCAGCTTAACGCTGCCACTGCCGATATCCACGCCCAAAACGTAATCTGTCATATGATACACCACCCTGTGCTTCTCCGATTATTTCACCCAGTCGTGTTCCGGATCGTTACTGCGGTTGAAGCCCTGGTAGTCTCCAGCCATGAGCCATAGGAAATAGGTCTGATAGCCGGGGGTAGAGACAGTGGTGTGGAAGCCGTAGGGGAACTCTACCAGCTCGTCATTCTTCACCCGGTAAGCCTCATCCATAGAGCCGTCGGAGGTATACATACACTGTACCGCGAAGCCCTGCTTGGGATCAAAGAGGAAATAGTAGATCTCCTCGGCGATGCACTCGGTGGGCATATTGTCCTCATCGTGCTTATGGGGCGGGAAACCAGCCCAGTTGCCTTCCGTGCAGTAGGCCTCGCCGATGGTAAGAATCTTCGCGTTGGAATTGCCGTCGATGATGAAGCTGGTCTCTCTCTGGAAGGGAACCCGTCCCAGCAGCTTCAGCACCACATGCTCCTCCCGGAGAATCTGGGGTGCGGTCTTTTCCGCCACAGGGGTGCCGCACACCGCAATCTTGATATGGTCAATTGCCTCGACTTCCAGCTGCTGCTCCCGGGGCATATAGAAGCTCTCCGCCTTGCGGTTCTCGAAGACGTTGGCACGGTTGCCGATATTTTCGTGGCGTTCTGCATTGAAGGACACATTGCAGTGGCCTTCCAGCATGATAAAGGCCACCTCCCGATCTTCCGTATAGAAAGGCAGGGTCTCCCCGGCGTCCAGCTCGATGATACCGAATTCCAGCTTTTTCAGGCTGCACTGGCCGATTTTACAAATAGGGGTATAGCCCTTGGCCGGAACATACGCTTTCTTGTAATTCATAAGTTTTCCTCCTCTAGTAGTTTATCAACAACGGACTCCCAATCTCCCGCAATGCCGTAATCGGCATAGTCAAAAATCGGAGCCTTCGGATCTGAATTGACTGCTATGATTTTCCCGGATCCGGACATGCCTGCCAGATGCTGCACCGCCCCGCTGATTCCAAAGGCAAGATACAGCTTTGGAGACACCGTAACACCGGTCATCCCCACCTGACAGCGATAGGGGGCGAACCCCGCCGCCACTGCTGTGCGGGAGGCTCCCAATCCGGCCCCCAGCCTGTGGGCCAGAGCATCCAGCTTTTGAAACCCCTCTTTGGAGCCGACACCCATGCCCCCGGCAACAATGATTTCCGCCTGGGACAGGGGCCTGCCCTCTGAGAAACAGTCAAAGGACGATAGCTTCACCCGTTCCGGGGAGCGGTATACCAGGGATTCCACAGTGGGATTTTCCATTGCTTGTGGTTCCGGGGGAAAGATGCCCGGTCGGACGGTTGCCATTTGGATATCGCTTAAGGAGCGGATATTAGCCATCAGGGAGCTGCCGAAGGCGGGCCGGGTCTGGATCAGATAATCGCCCTCCACGGAAAGTGCGGTGCAGTCCGCCGTGAGTCCGGCATCCAAATGCCAGGCCAGCATGGGCATGATATTCCGCAAACGTATCGTTGCAGGAGCCAGAATGATTTGGCTTCCCCAGGTGCGAATGGCCTCAGCCAAAAAGGCAGCAAAGGCGCTTTCATCTCCAATTTCCGGTGCTGTTAATTCCACAATGCGGGCCGCGCCATACTCCCAGGAAGAATCCGCCTCACCTGCCGGCACCAGCGCCCGCAGATTTCCGCCGGAAAGCCGGGCGGCCTTGCTCATTAGGCCCCTGTCAACGGAGAAGGGGCACAGAACCAGAACTTCCCTCATGGCTTCACCTCCCTCAGGATGGCACGCAGGCGGCTTACTCCTGTGTCCAAATCTGTTTCCTTTGGTCCCTGCCGCAGACCGGGGAACCTGGATTCCATAGCGGTCACCTTTGTAAGAGAACCCTGCATCCCGCATTCTTCCGGGGACAGCCCCAGATCTGCGGCGGTCAGAATCTCCACCGGTCTTTTCCTGGCCCGGCGCATGCCCAGAATACCTGCCAGCCGCAGGGGGTAGCAGTAGCTGCTGAAGCTGATGACCAGGGGGCCGGAAGCTTCCAGGTGCTGAACACCGTTTTCCAGACGCCGGACAATGGTCAGGGTGTTTCCTTGTTTTTCAACCCTTTCCGCGTTGGAAACGCAGGGAAGGTTCAACGCCGCTGCCAACTCTCCCGGCACCTGGCCGGTTTCCCCGTCAATGGCCTTGCAGCCGCAGAAGATGGCATCGAAAGTCCCCAGCTTTTTCGCCGCCGCAGCCAGCACCCTGGCGGTAGCTCGGGTATCCGCCCCGGCCATGAGCCGGTCTGTGATGAGCACCACTCTGCCAGCGCCTCTGGCCAGCAGCTGGAACAGTGGTTCTTCCAGCTTTTTCGGGCCCATGGTCAGAACGGTGACCATGCCATCCTTGTCCACCAGGCGGAAGGCAGCTTCCAGAGCGGACGCATCCGCAATATTCCATTGCAGGCTGGCCCCGTCCCGTTTCAGCCGATGCTGGCCGTCCACCTCAACGCAGGAGGAGACGGGAACCGCTTTTACACAGACAAGAATTTGCTTCATTTTCGTTACAAAAGAGCGCCGAACAGGTCAACCAGGGTATAGCCCTCGGGAACGCAAAGACGGAAGCACAGCCATGTTTCCGGATTCGCCACCAGCATTGCCTTTGCTTTGGTACGGGTCAGATCCTCCCAGCGTCCCCCAGCAATCCGCTTCACCAGGTCAGGCATATAGCCGTAGGCAACAGCGGTACCGCAGGACCTCGCCAGCTTCTCATGATTGAACATTTCGGCCAACTGGTAACCGGCAGCCTTGGCCATGGCACGCACAGGAGTGAATTCGTGGAAGGTACGGGCCAGGCGGTCATCATCGTGGCAGGCTCCCAGAATCTCCAGGGAAGCCTTCTGCTCCAGTTTCTTCTCTTCCAGCAGTTTCGCAACAAATGCGGTGGCTGTAGTGACACCGGCGGTGAGCTCGCAGCCCCACTCCGGGTACTTCTGGGTCATGATCTCAGCGTCGTAGCTGTCCAGAACCACAACCGGCAGGCCGGTCTCGTTGATGGCCCGGGCGCAGGCCGCGGCCTGCTGACGGACCTCCTCTGTGTAGCCCATCAGGTCGCCCAGCATGACGCCCGAGGCAGGCTCGCTCTCCAGAACCTTTGCGGAGACACCGGCCTTATCCAGCAGGGCCAACAGATTTTTGGCCATACCCGGGGCTTTGATGGCGGCAGCTTCGCCAATGTACACCAGCACATCCGACCCTTCCTGACCATAGGAGGGCTTCTCCACACCGAAGATGTTACCAGTCGCTTCCATATTTTCAATCAGCTTCATGACGCTTTCCGGGGCGGTCTCATTGACCACGGCCTCCGTCCGGGCCTCCCGGATAAACAGAGGCGGTTGATAGCCGGTGGCGCAGTCATTGGTGCAGGCATCGCACAGAAGGCACTCATACATGGCCCGGGCCATATCCTTGTCGAAGGGCTGGGCTTTTTTATTTACCATGCTCAAAAGCAGGCCCTTGGCGCGGGGCGTATTGATTTCGCTTCCGGTCTGATGCTGAACCGGGCACAGATGACGGCACATCCAGCAAAAGCGGCACTTCTCGGCATGATGCAGGGCATTCTCACTAATCATTTGTGTTACCTCCTGTTCTTTCTTACAGACCCAGCTTATAGGGGTTCATGATGCCGTTGGGATCCAATTCCTTCTTCAGGGCCTGCAACACCTGCATGGCAGGGCCGTACTGCTCCTTCACCAGCCGGGACAGCTTCAGGCCCACGCCGTGGTGGTCGTTCAGCACGCCGCCGTTGGCCAGCGCCGCCCGGACACCGGCGTTCCAGATCTGATTATGCACTCGCAGGGCTTCCTCGGGATCCTTTGGGGGATTGTCGATGATAAAGCGGGAATAGTTCATGGCGCCCCAATCGTACCAGTGGGAGCTGTGGGAGATGAAGCGGACCCCATATTTCCCGAAGCCATCCTCCACGGCGTGCTTCATTGCCCAGTAGATTTTTTCAATGTTATCATGGGTTGCCACTGTGTCCAGAGTGCCGAACATCTGGGGCAGATCCATGATGTGATCGGGATAGAAGAAGGTGATACGGTTTTCAAACCACTTTTCTCCGTACTCGTGGCCAAGATACTCGGCGCCGTACTTTTCTGCGATTTCCAGTACGATTTCCTGCTCTGCTTCCACGATCTTTTTGTGACCTTCCAGGGTCAGATTCATGAAGGCGCCCTTCTTGGCAAAGCCGATGATCTTCTTGATAATGGAAACCGTCTCTGCCTCATCGAACAGGCGGATGATGGAGGGCTTCACAGCCTGCACAATCTCCCGGCAGGCCTGATAGCCGGCGTGGATATCGGGGAACAGGAAAGCGTGGTGGGTTCTGACCTCAGGCTGCTTGACGATTTTGAACTTGGCCTTGGTCATGATGCCCAGGGTACCTTCGGAGCCCACAAAGACCGGGATCAGGTTGGGGCCGGAGGAATGCTTGGGCACGGGCAGGGTATTGATGATGTCGCCGTTGGGCAGCACCACCTCCAGGGACAGGCACATATCGTCCATCTTCCCGTATTTTGTGGACAGGATGCCGATGCCGTTGTGGGCCAGAGCGCCGCCGACGGTGCAGCAGGTCATGCAGGAGGGCAGGTGCATCACGGAATAGCCCTTTTCGTTGACCAGATCCTCCAGGGTCGCAAAGATCACGCCGGTTTCGCAGGTAACGAAGCCTGCTTCCGTATTCAGCTCGATCAGCTTATCCATCCGTTTCGTGTCCAGGAGAATGCCTCCGGCTACAGGCAGGGCGCCGCCCTGGCTGCCGGAGCCGCCGCCCCAGGTGGTCACGGGGATCTTGTAGTAGTTGGCGATTTTCAAGATCTTGGACACTTCCTCGGTGGTGCCGGGGCGGACAATGATATCGGGCATGGGGCCCTGCTGGCCGGCATCCTGCCACTTCCGGCTGAGCCAGAAGTAGTCAACGGAATATACCGCCCGCTCAATTTCCTTAGTGGACACGTTTTCCACTCCAACCGCATCTTCCAGCTCTGACCGAATCATATAGAACATCAAAGACTTGTCTTGCATAGCGCTTCTCCCTTTCTGGAGATGTAATATAATTTCGGTATTCCAGATTGTTTTCAAAGAAAACATGAATACCTATTACATCTATTCTCAATATAGCACATTGTAATGAAATTTTCAAGTGTCAATCAAAAAAGCTGTAACAAAATTACGAAACAACTTTTGGGTATTTTGTCAGGTCCCCGGAAAGCAGAAACCGCCGCCGTTTTCCGGCAGCGGTCACAGTCAGTATTTGAGACTTTCCATGCTTTTCTCAATCTGCAAAGACCTGGCCCCATCGGTGCGCATGGCGATAAACGTATAAATGGTATCCACGATGGTCAGAGCAGCCACCCGGGAGGCGATGGACACCACCCGGTACCTGGTCTCCTTGGAGTTGGTATTCAGACTGACGTCCGCCAGCCTGGACAGGGGATTCTTCCCGGCGCTGGTCAGGGTAATCACCCGGACGCCCCGGTTTTTGGCTGTCTGAGTGCTGTCCACCACGCACCGGGAGCTGCCGGAATGGCTGACCGCGAAAACCACATCCCGTTCATCCAGATAATTGCAGGCGATCACCTGCAAATGGGGATCCGTATAGACGGCGGTATCCAGTCCCAGCCGCAGCAGCTTATGGTGCAAATCCATGGCCACAGGCGCGGAGCCGCCCAGACCGAAAATCACAATTTCCCGGGCACTCATCAGCAGCTGGGCCGCCTTTTCCAGGATTTCCGGATCCAGCATATCCCGCGTAAACTGCAGGGCCAGAATGGCGCTTTGGAATACCTTATCCCGAACCGCCTGCACGGAATCCTCAGCGCTGATTTCCTCGTGAATGATTTCATCGGGAGACACGGTGGCCTGAGCCAGGGTCAGCTTCAGGTCCTCATACCCGCTGAAGCCCAGCTTTTTATAAGCACGCACCACCGTGGGATCCGAAACGCCGCAGGCATCCGCCAGGGCCGCCACGGACAGATCAATGATCTCTCTGGGATTTGCCCGGATATACTCGGCCACCTTCTGCTCTGACTTGCTGAGGTTGGGAAGGGAGTTCTCAATTCGCAGCATCAGTGCCGCCAAAGAGGTATTCTGTACTGCCATGATTTTTTCCTGCCTTTCACCGATTTGGGAATGATATCTATTTTGTTTAGTGTATCACAGAAATTCGGAAAAAGGAAGGGTTTCGTTTCCGGATCTATCAGTTTACAGGGTTGATCTCCCAGTTTTCTCCGTAGATTCCCGGGAAAGCGTCCCGCCGTACAAGTTCCGTATTGGCCTCATGGGCCAGCAGCCACTTGTTGGCAGCCCAAAGCCTGCCTGTCTTCTGCTCCGGAGCAAGGGGCAGATTCGTTCCCCGCTGCAGCCCCACAATACAGGAAAAGCCCTCTCTGGTTACCTCGCAGGGGCAGAAATGGAGGGTGTCCGAATAGACCTCAATCATCTCTCCCCGGGCCAGATAAAAGGCCCGCACCCTGTCCGCGTTCAGCCGGCCGTCATCGTCCAGATCCTCCCGTTTGGCCAGCAGCAGTACCAAGTCCCGGACGGCAATGTTGAATTCATTGCAGGTGTGCCATTCCAGGGCATTGAGCTGGTGGGAATGGCCCCAGCACAGGCCAATCTGTTGGTCCAGGCCGCCGCAATTTATTTCCCGCAGCCAGTTCGCCTCGGCCAGCGTTTCCAGCTCCGGAATGGATGCAGAATACCTGCTCCCGGTCTCCGGCATGGAAATAGTCTCTGCTGCCGAGCAGAAGGACCCGGTATCCGCCTCTATCACAGCGCCATAGTGCCGGAAGGCCGGATCGTGAATGGAGTAAATCTGAATATGGGGGTTTGCCTTCCGCAGCTTCTGCAAGTTATCCATCATACACAACCCCCTCGTAGTTTTTCCTGAATTCCAACACCTCATCGTAGCTGGGAATTCCCTGCTGGGCGCCGAAGCGGGTGCATTTCAGCGCCGAAGCAGCGGAGGCAAAGCAGCAGGATTCGTACACATCCATACCCTTCAGCCGTGCCGCCACAAAGGCCCCATGGAAGGTATCTCCCGCACCGTTGGAATCAATGGCCTTCACGGGATAAACCGGGTAGCGGATGGCACGGCCATTCTCCCAGATAAATCCGCCCTGGCTTCCCTGGGTGATTACCAGCACCTGGGGATGGTACCGTATATCCAGCTCCCGGGCCGCATCCTCCGCCCGGTCACAGCCCGTAACCTTTTTCGCGAATTCCTCGCTGGGAATCAACACATCCACCAGAGGCAGAAGCTGCTCGATGTTCGGGTAAGCCCCGCCGGCGTCCATGCTGACGGTGACCCCCAATTCATGGGCCTTTTTCGCCGCAAAAATGGCGCAGTCCAGCTGATTGCCGTCCAGATGGAGATACTTCGCCTGCTTCAGTGCCGGAAGATCCACATCCACGGGAGCAGGAGCTGCCGCGTCGCCCCGGTTCCATACACAGGTGCGGCTTCCGTTGCTGACGTTCAGCAGTACCACGCTGTGAAAGGTTCGTCCAGGATTGATCTTCACGCAGGCGGTATCCACGCCGTAGCGTTCCAGCTCTCCTTTCACAAAGGTACCGTACATATCATCGCCTACGGTGCCCATATAGCAGGCGGACTGTCCCAGCTTGCGGATAGCAACCAGGGCAGTGGCGCAGGGGCCGCCGCACTGAAATTTGGTTTCCAGTCCCCGGATTTTCGTGTCCTCCTGGGGATAGGCGTCCACGGTCATGAGAATGTCAAAAACCGCTGCGCCGATTCCAATTACATCTGCCATTACTGATCCGCTCCCAGAAGCCTGATTTTGCTGATGGCAAAATCCTTGACCCGGGCCGTTGGCTCCTTCATGAACAGGTCCAGGGCCAGAATGGAGGGATCCACTGCCCGGATACCGTTCAGCAATGAGCAGCAGACATCCGTCCCGAAGTTAATCTTCCGGATGCCCGCCTTGACTGCCGCCTGGATCTGGTCGTCCGGAACGCCGGAACCGCCGTGGAGAACCAGGTGGGCCTTTTGTCCCTCATGGAGCTCCGCAATCCGCTGGATTGCCAGAACGGGCGCCTGCTTATAGTGGCCATGGGCAGTGCCAACGGCCACGGCCAGGGCACAGACACCGGTTTCGTCAACGAACCGAGCCGCGTCGTCTACCCGGGTGTAGTCGGTGGAAACGCCATCCGCGGCCTTTCCCACCTCTCCAAGCTCACCTTCCACAGAGATGCCCATTTCCGCAGCCATGTCCACTACGCTCTTGGTGATAGCGATGTTCTCCTCCAGGGGCTTTCTGGAAGCATCAATCATCACACCGGTAGCCCCATAGCGAAAAGCCCGAAGCACCTCCGGAATTCCCGCTCCGTGATCCAGATGGAAGGCCGCCGGGGTTTTCAGATTGCGTATAGCCTCCCGGATAATGGGGGCGGCATACTGAGCGATCTGGGAATCAAACAGCCGGCTGTACATCTGGAAGATGACAGGGGCGCCGGTTTCCTCGGCAGCCTGCATAACGCCCATGACGGTTTCCAGGTTGTACACATTGAAGGCGGGCACGGCAAATCCGTTTTCCTCGCCAATATTCAAAATTTCTTTCAGGTCGTAAATCATGGTAGCTCCTCCTGTATGTTATTTCAAAACGCTGCTGGGGTACAGGTGCGTTTTTGCGGGTTTAGTCCAGACCGTCAAAGCGCAGGGCAGGCACATACTTGCAGAATTCCCGGATGGAGTCTGTCAGGCTGCCCTCGATCTCGGACATATGGTGGATGTAGGGGCCTTCAATGAGCTTCCGCTCAATGGCGGGCAGATCCTTGAATTTTCCCCACAGATAGGAGCCAAAGGTATAGGGGCCTTCCGCGCTGTCACATTCGCAGACCGCGATGGAATAATTTCCGTGATCCTGATCGATTCTCGCCACGGTGTAATGGCCGTCCCCCACCTGCAGCCACTGGCGCATATTGACCATTTTCGCGCCGGTGCCCTGCTTCTTCAGGGAGTAGGCAAAGGGGCCGCAATGCCACAGCAGCTCAATGTTCCGGTCACTTGGATGGCGGGTGGTAAATTCACCCAGGAAGGGCTTCTTTTCTCCCAGGGTCAGGCACTTGAGAAGGACCTGGGTCAATGTGGCGTGCATATCGCTTTCGCAGCCGATGATGTATCCCATATCCGCCAGCAGAGGGTACGCAGCGCAGGGCATGGCACCCACCATCAGCTGCATAGCCGTCCAGCACTCGGCGGAGACGGCGGCTACGTTATATTCCGCAAAAATCTCCTGGTACAGCAGTACGAAGGCATACACCTTATCCAGCACAGGTTCAGACAGGCTGTCGATTTCGTACATTTCCCGCAGCTTCGCCGCGCCTGCGGCCAGTTTCTCCTTCTGTGTTTCCAGAATCCGGTTGTACTTGTCCTGCACCACAGCCAGATTCACAGGGATCACATGAATGTCGAACTTGTCCATCAGGTCGCTTTCGTTGAAGATTACGGAGCAGAAGGGCTTGGGGCGCATTCCCACCTGGGCTACACGCATACCGGTAAAGTTCTTCACCGCGCAGGCAACGCCGGCAAACTTCACCAAGCCTTCCGCAAAGATGGGATCCTCAATACGGCAGTTTTCGATGTAGGTAAAGGGAATGTTCATTCTCTGCAGCTGTCGGCTCATGCCGAACAGACCGCACTGAGAATCGGTGTAACGGGTGCCGTCCGGTTCGAATACGGTATCCTGAGGACCCCACAGGAGTACAGGCTTGCCCATGGCCTTGGCTACGGCTCCGGCCACTTCTTCGTTGCCGAAGTTGCCGTTAATCAGGAACACCGCATCCACCTTTTCCGCCCGAAAGCGGTCAACCACTGCCTCCACATCCTCATCCCGATAGAGAACATTCACGGGATTGATGCCCTTCAGATCCACGAAGGAAATATTCTCGGAAGTGAAATGCGCCTCAATATAGGATACCGCTGCGGCGCAGCGCTCCTCCGCCTTCTCCCAGTTGAAAATACCGGATCGGGGTGTGACATCTCTGCGGATGGGAACCAGACCGATCTTGACATGATAATTTAGCATGATACCTTTCCTCCCAGATTTTTTCAGCTCCCGGAAAGAATGACCAGACGCCTCAGGGCCTGCCGGAAGACGTCCTCCGGGTTTGAATTCTATGCTGCTGTCATTGTATCACCCGGTTTTTTTATTTACCATTTATTTAACTTACGAAAAAATACCATTGGGTAATTCAAAATATATGTGCAGAACGCACAAAAATCTTGCTGCCTTTTCGGGAGGATACACAGACGGCGGTGAGCGCCCCCCAGGGAGCGGCTCACCGCCGTTTTATACTGATATTCAATAAAAAGCTTTCATTCGGAGAATGGAAGCTTTTTATATGAAGATCATTTTGATAGTGATGCGCAGGCGTGTACAGGGCGCTTTTTGCCGAAGGCGGCACTTAGCGCGCAGCAGCGTCGCCAGACGATGCCAACCCAGGGCCTATCTGAAAACTGTCAAAACGCCCAAACAGCGGCTCTTTTCGCCCTGTGCTTCCCCATTTTCCCTTGAAATACATCCAGTATTTCTGCGAAAAATGGCTTGCACAGAGCAAAAATCCCTCGCTGTTGGTCATTCTACCAGTTTTCAGATATGGCCTAATAAAATTGAATGATTTTATCAGGTTTTAGTATTACATCACAGCTTTAGGAACCCAGATCCCAGTCCAGATCATCGCCGCCCAGAATTTCCGGCTCGATGTAGGTCAGGGGAATGGTGATTTTTACGACCACACCGCCCTCGTCCCGGTTGCTGATGGTAAACATGGCATCCTCGCCGTAAATCAACTGAAGCCGCTGGCGGACATTTCCCAACCCAATGCCGCCCCGCCGGTTGGTCTCTATTTGACCGGACTGGAGCTTCTGCTCCATCTGGGGAGACAGGCCGTAGCCTGTATCTTTTACCGTAAGGTTCAGTCGGTTTTCCCGGACGTAGGCGTGGACAATAATTTCGGAGTCCGCGTCCTGGCCCCGAATGCCATGCTGCAGGGCGTTTTCCACCACCGGCTGGAGGATCATGGTGGGAATCAAGGCGTTACGGGCCTCCTCCTTGGCGGAGAAGGTGGTTTTCAGTTTGTCTCCATGGATGAATCGGTAGATTTCCGTGTAGTCCTGAAGCATATCAAACTCCTGCTGGCAGGTGATGAACTGCCGGGTAGTGTTTACGGTAATGCTGCGGAAATACCGGCTGATCCGCTGGACAATTTCCACGATTTCCAGGTTGCCCTGAAGCTTTGCCATGGAATTGATCGTTTCCAAAGCATTGTAGATGAAGTGCGGCCGGATCTGGGTTTCCAGAGACCGGTATTTGTATTCCAGAATCTCGATTTCCGCCTCGTTTTTCAGCCGTTCCTTTTCCACCAGCTGCTCCAACAGCTCCTGGATTTGGGATGTCATGTGGTTCATGGTCTCCGCGAGCTGGCTGATATCGTCATTGCCGGAGACCGGGATATGCTGAGAAAAATCGCCGTTGGCCACCCTTGTCATGGCCTTCTGCAGTTCTGTCAGGTTGGATACCAGGCTCTGAATCAGGAAGAGCAGAAGGGCACCGCCCAGGAACATACCGATACAGCCAAATAGAATTCCGTTTTGGACAAGATGGCTTACCATCCTGCGGTAGGCGGAAGTGGAGCTGACGCCCACTGTGATCCAGCTGCCGCTGGTGCTGGCGGCCATGTAGTAGTCCTGCTTCAGCCAGCTTCCGCCCTGGTACAGCGCCTGATCCGTCAGGTGCCCGGTGACGGTATCCCGCACCTCCTCCGGGACTTCCATTCCCGCGCCGGAAAGATAGTTCCCATGGATGTCATAGAACAAAAACCCCGTATCCTCGTAGACGTAGCTGACGCTGAAAATATTTCCCCGCATATGGATGACAGCCTTCCCCACCCGGCGAAGGGGAGAGATGGCATACACATCCCGCAGGATGTAAACCCCCGCCGTCGGTGCCCCGGTACCAGTTGCTGTTGCCGTAGGTTACCATTCTGTGTTCATCCAGAATGGTGTCGCAGTTTTCCCGGATGGTTCTGGGATCGGCGATTTCCACGCTGCTGGCGTTGACTCGTGTGCTGTCGGAAAGCTCCAGAAGAATATAGTCATAATCCGTGGATTCGGTAATCATCTGGGCCAGAGCGTAGCGAACATCCGCCAGGGTCGTATTTGCCAGGCCCTGGGAATATTCGTCCATCAGCGTGGGAATCTCCAGCGCCGCCATCCGGGAATAGATGGTATAACCCAGGGACTGCTGATTTTCCCGGAAATTTAGAGCTATCTGCTCTGTGAGCATCTGCAAATTCTGGGCGCTTTCCTGCTCCAAAACCGCTGCGGCGGCATGGATCTGATTCACGGTGACCATGCAGATGACAAAAAACAGGGAGCAGATATACACGATAATCAGTTTGGTGGCAAAGGTAAGACGGCCGAAGCGTTTCATCACAGCACAGTCCTTTTCCCCGGAGAACCGGATCACTCCCCACATTTGCTGAAGCGGTATTCTGTGGGGCTCATGTTTTCCATTTTCCGAAATACATTGTAGAAGCTGATATAGTTCTCATAGCCAATGGCGTAAGCGATGTCCTCCACCCGCATTCGGGTATCGGCCAGCATCTGCTTCGCTACAGCCAGCTTGGCGTTGATCACATGCTGCCGGTAGGTAATACCCGTTTCCTTCCGAATCAGGGTGGACAGATAGTTGGGGGACACATAGAATACCGCTGCCACGTTTTCCAGAACCAGTCCCTCGGTAACGTGAGCGCGTACATATTCCAGCACGTTGTGAACCAGGGCAGAGCTTGCGGGAACATTAATCTTCTGCATTTCCTGGAAAAAGCTTTCCAGCCAGTTTCTGGCATTGTCCAGGGTGGCCAGCTTTGAAATGTTGTAGATAGAAATGTCTACAGAATCCGTCCAGTGGGAGCTGTTGCTTTTCTCCTGCATGGCCTTGGTACAGAAGGACAGAAGCATAATGCGGACAAGGCGCAGCTTGCCGCCGGTTTTGTCCATCATAACCTCCCAGACCTCTTCCGGGGTTACGGCATCGATTTTCTGGGCCATTTTGGCGCAGCTCTGTTCCAGATCCACCAGGCGTGTCAGCTTTGTGCTGCTGATGGTCTGGCTGCCGTAGAAATCCACGCTGGTTCGGCTGCCATAAATAACGTGACGCAGGAGGGTCTGCCGGGCCTCCTCATAGGCCGCCTTCAGCTCGGCAACCCGGGTATGCAGCGTACTGACGGCCACCGTCTGATCCAGAAAGTTCCGGGAGAGCATATCCGCGATATTCCGGGCATGAATCTGCCAATGGGAGATATCCCCGGAGATGCCGCAGTAGATCACCAGCTCCCCATCCAGCACCGCGGAGACAAGCTCCAGATTTTTGGGAAAATCCAGAAAATCCACCCGCTGAAGCATGGGCCCGGTGACACCGTCAGGGGATTCCACGCAAACCAGGAAAAAGCCGTCGGGCACCCGCTGTGCAAAGCCCAGAAAGGTATCCTCCGTCCGGTCCAATCCGTTGGTGGTAAGGGCGCTCATGAAGCGGAACCGCCGCAGGGCCGCGTCTCTGCGCTTACTCTCCATGGCGGCGTCCCGATCCTTGTGCAGGCTCGCCACCGCTCTGCGAAGGGATTTGCACAGCTCCTCGTTATCCAGAGGCTTAAGAATGAAATCGAAAGCGGAAAGCTTGATGGCCCGGGAGGCATACTCAATTTTCTCATACGCGGTAATGAAAATAACCCTGGAATCCGCCAGCTCCGTTTCCATAAGCTCCACCATGGTCAGGCCGTCCAGCTCCGACATATGAATATCCGACAGAACGATGTCCGGACGGTACTGCCGGATCAGATCACAGCCCAGACGGCCGTTTTCTGCGGTAGCAATCAGATGAAGCTCCAGCTGTTCCCATGGAATGGTACATTTCAGGGATTCCAGCGCGATTTGGTTATCCTCCACAATCAGTACAGTATACTTCATTCTCTGCCTCCCGCTCTGTATCTATCTATTGTTAGTTTACCATAATTTTTCCACATATACAATACTGGAAAGCTGCGCCCTCTCCAAAGGACGCAGCTTTTTTGAACAATCAGCCCTTTACCGCGCCAGCCATGACGCCGCTTACCACATATTTCTGCAAAGAGAAGTACAGAATCAGAATTGGAAGCATGGCCATGATAAAGAAGGCAAAGGCCAGGTTCAGCTCTGCCGTATTCTCGTTGAAGTATATGATCTGCGCCAGGGGCAGGGTACGGCTGGCCTTATCACGGAGCAGAACGACAGCTGTATTATAGTCATTCCACACATACACCGTATTGAGTACCAGCTGGGTGGCATTGATGGGCTTGAGCAGGGGGAAAACTATCTTCCAGAAAGT
Organism: Clostridiales bacterium UBA3259; assembly: GCA_002362625.1. Next base: position 10,198 of record DEUP01000008.1, on the reverse strand, counting down.
TGTGAATTTCCCGCATCCGTCAATCTCCGCCGCCTGCTCCAATTCTCTTGGTACGGTTTTTACAAAGCTGGTGATTACCAGGATACTGATGGAAACCTGAAGACCCGAACGGGCGATGATGAAGCCCAGATTGGTGCTGACCAGCCCTGCATTGAACATATTCAGGTACAGCGGGAGCATAATGCACTGGAAGGGGATCAGGGTGCCCATGGTCATAACAACGTACATCAGGGAATAGAACCGGGTATTGTTCCGGGCCAGCACCCAGGAAGCCATGGAGCAGACGACCATCAGCAGGAAAATGGTGGGAACCGTCGTCAGGACGCTGTTCTTCAGGCCCACCAGGAACTGCTCGTTTTTCGTAATGACCCGGACGTAGTTGCTGAGGGTGGGGTTCTTGGGCCAGGCCAGATGGCTGATGGTGATTTCGTTTTTAAATTTGATGGAATAGATCACGCTGATATAAAAGGGAATCAGGGTGATCAGTACCAGCACGATGCAGGCTGCTTTCTTCGCAAGATCCGCCATGAGCATCTGACGGTGCCGGCGGCGCAGAAGCTCATCCGCCGTCCGGGGTTTGTATGCCTTTGTCATGCTTCCACCTCGCTCTTTCTGAAGAAGTAGGTAACAACACGGGTCAGCAACACCAGCACGATGGTCAGCATAACCGCCGCCGCCTGGCCCAAGCCCGCTTTGCTGTAGCCGAAGATGTAGTCATAGACGAACATGGCCGAGGTCTGGGCCGCTTCCATGTTTCTTGCCACGGCCATGGGGTAATCGAAGCATCGCAGGCCCCAGGCAAGCAGCAAGGTTACATTGGAGGTAAAGGAGGGCACCAGCAGGGGAAGGGTCACCCGGAAGAACTTCTGGATTCCCGACGCTCCATCAATGGTGGCAGCCTCATAATAATCGTTGGGAATTGCCTTCAGGCCGGCGATATAGATCAGCATACAGTAACCCATATCCCGCCAGATGGCGATGACAGCCATACCTGCGACCACCTGAGTGGACTGTCCCAAGGGGCTTGCCGCACCGAACAGCACCGAATAAACATCCGTATATACATAACTCCAGACAATTGCCGCGCTGGTCAGGGCCGTGGTAAATGGCAGGAACATCATTGTCCGGCAGGTGTTGGCAAATTTTGAATTCTGGAAAAGAAGCAGGGCGAAGAATAAACCCAGAAGGTTGGCGCCCAGGTCATAGATAATGGTGAAATGGATGGTATGGATAAAGGCTTGCTGGAAATAAGTATTCTTCAGCATCAGGGTATAGTTGTGCAGGCCGTTGAATTCCCGATTGGGGCTGATAATGCTTTTCCAGTTGGTGAAGGAATAGGGAATGCCCTGAATAAACGGGATAAGCACTACATAGGCAAACAAGGCAAACGCAGGCAGCAGGAACAGAAGATTCATGCCCTGCGTCTTTGCACGCCGGATTGCCCGCCCTCGGAGAAGCTGATTGTCTTTTCTTTTATCCACGAAAATTCCTCCACAAAGTGATCCGGCTTTGGCCGGCAGAATAAAAATGGGATGCCCGTACCCGAAGATACGGGCATCCCCTCAGTGCAGGGCAGTCAGATTCCGAGGAAGGGATCAGCCGTTCTCAGCGATGTTCTGATCGAATTTTGCCTGCATAGCGGACAGGCAGGCCTCGGCAGACTGGTTAGAGCCATTGGAGTGGCTCTCCGCAAAGGCGGTTAGATAAGTTCTCCAGTCGGTGGTGAACTGGCTGTTGAAGGGGGCGGTGAAGTCGCCGTAGTGGGCAATGTTGCCGCTGCCCTTGATGGAAGCCAGGGTCTTGACGATTTCGGGCGCATTGTCGGCCACAGAGCCGTTCAGCAGAGGCATCAGGGAAACTGCGGACCAGGATCCGCCGCCCTTGGTGACCCAGAATTCCATGAACTCCACGGCCACATCATAGCCCTCGGAATTGGGGTTCACCATGAAGCCCTGGTCAACCTGAACATTCAGCTTGGCGGAGCCTTCGTCATCGATAGGCTCCACGAAGAAACCGTACTCAAAGTCGGAGCCTTCGATCATGGATTCCAGATCGCCGATGCCCCAGGAGCCGAAGTACATCATGGCAGCCTGGCCGGAGGTAAATACCTCCAGAGCGGCGTTCTGATCGTTGACCATGGCGTCGTTCCGCATCCACTGAAGACGCTTTGCCCAAGCATCCAGGCCCTCGGCGAAGTAGGGGTAATCCGCCAGCTTGGCCTCGCCGCTCATCAGCTTGGCGAACAGGTCGTTGTCGCCGTTCTCCAGGGCACGGGTCCAAATGTAGTTACGCATTTCGATGTCACCGAAAACAGCGTCGCCAAAGGCATGGGCCCAGGGGTCAATACCGGCATCAGCAATGGTCTGGCAGGTTTCCAGCAGCTCGGTATAGGTCTTCGGCTCACTGAGCTTCAGATCGGAGAAGATCTTTTTGTTGTAGAAGACACCCCAGGTCTTGAAGTCAATGGGGAAACCGTAAATACGGCCGTTGGCGGAAACGTCGCCCAGATCGCCCTTGGGCAGGTTCAGACCGTTAATCACTTCGTTGTCGGTCATATCGGCCACATAGCCCTGCTCCACCAGATCGGGATACAGGCCCGGGTTGCCCATCATGATTTCGGGCTGGTCACCGGAGGCCAGAGCGGTCTGCAGCTGGGGGAAGTAGTCAGTGCCCTGGTTATACATAACGTTGTCCCAGGTGATGTTGTACTCGGGGTGTTCTGCGGCAAAGGCAGATTCAACGGCATCCAGGCCTGCCTGCTTCGTGGCCTGGGCCATGTAGTGGAATACCGTGATTTCCACATCCTTTGCTTTCTCAGCGGCAGGGGCCTGAGCTGCGGCGGTTGTTTTGGGAGCGGTTGTCACAGGCGTGTCGGCGGACTTGGCGCCACAGGCGGCCAGGGAGAGGAGCATTGCGATTGCCAGGAACAGTGTTGCCAGTTTTTTACATTTCATTGTGATTCCCTCCTGTTTTATTGTCTTTTGACACTACCATTGTACCGAAAATCAAGCCCGATTACCATTTACTTGAAGTCAAAAAACCTTAACAATTTATATTATATGCATATACAAGTCCAAAAAAGCATAGCTGTTTTTAGTTAATGTGCACATCGTTTATTTGCCCAAAGCCGAAGCTTCTCTGGCCCAGACCGGAAACCCCTCCGGCTTTCTTTCCCCGCAGGCCCAGATAACCGCGTTGGTAATCACCTGCTGAACCTCCTTTTGCAGGTAGACCGGATAGGTCTCATGGCCCGCCTGGAAATAGAAAATCCGGCCCAGGCCCCGGGTCCAGCAGCAGCCGCTGCGGAACACCTCGCCCCCCGGCGACCAGGTGAGAAAGACCTGCTCCTGTGGCTGGGGGATTTCAAAATACTCCCCATAGGTCTCGTCCATGGGGATCTCAAAGAATTCCCCGGAAAGACCGGCGGCAATAGGGTGGGCGGGATTCACAATCCAGTACCGCTGAAGCTCATCGTTTTCCCGCCAGCGCAGGCACTGGGTTCTGGTGCCCATGAGCCGGGCGAACAGCCTGGAGGCGTGGGCGGAGTGGAGGACAATCAGGCCCATGCCTTCCAGAACCCGCTTTTGCAGGTAGTCCACAGTATTGTCATCGATCTCCCGCCAGTGCATATGGCTCCAGTATACCAGAACATCGGTGCTGTCCAGGACGTGAGGATCAAAGCCCTGCATGGGATCCTGCATGGTAGAGGTGGTCACTGCCATATTCTGGTTTTCGCGAAGGAAGGCAGCGATGGCCCCTTCCACACCCATAGGATAGATCCGGCGCATCTGGGCTTCCGCTTCCGGAAGAGGACGGTCTTCTGCCCAAACATGAACACGCATCCGTCACACCTCCTTCACAATTCGACCCAGGTATCCCGCTTTGCAGACGCCAGACAGGCATCCACAAACCGGTTGCCCATGACCCCATCCTCAAAGGTAGCGTAGGGGACGCTGCCTTTTTGATAGCTTTCCATCCGGATGGAGGTGTAAAAGGCAGCCATTGCGTTTTTCAGACCGTCCTGCCAGCCCGGGGCGTGTCCTGCGGGGGTGGCGAGATAGGGCGTGGTTTCTGAGAGGACCGTAGCCTTGTCTACATAAACCGTCTCATTGCCCAGGGTGCTGTTACCCACCTGAAGCCAGTCGCACCGCTCCTGCATCCAGCTGTACTCCCTTCTTTCGCCGCTGACGGTAACGGACAGGTCGTTTTTATGGCCCAGCATACATTTGGAAAACAGGGCGGAACCGGGGGTACCGTCGGCAAATTCCACCATGACAGCAGTGGTATCGTCGGAATGAATGGGAATCTGCTTTCCCGTGACCGGGTCTGTCCGCACCGGATGGTGGGTGTACATTCTGGCATATACCTTCCGGATGGGAACGCCCAAAACAAAACCGGCGGTATCCGCCCAGTGTACGCCGATATCCAGCAGGGCTCTGGCTGGGGATGTTTCCGGGAATCTCCTGGGAGTATAGTCCGTGGCACTGGCCACCGAGCCTTGCAGGTATCTCCCTCTGACGTACAGAGGCCGTCCGGCATCTCCCCGGAGAATTCTTCCCCGCATTTCCAGCACAGCGGCATTCATGCGGTACTGATAGTTAATTGCGTGGGCGATACCGGCGGCTTTGGCTTTCTTTAAAATCTCTGTGGCCCCGTCTGTGGTCAGGCTCATGGGCTTCTCCGCGTAGATATGCTTTCCGGCGGCAATGGCCGCCTCATTGATTAAATCGTGCAGTGCGTTGGGTGTGCAGTTATGAATGACCTGAATCCGGGGGTCCGCCACGGCCTCCTGCCAACTATCGGTCACAATATTCGCCTCGAACTGCTCCCGGACAGATGGGATTTCCGAACTCCGATGTACCACCAGGGTTCGGATATGGACGCCGGGGATCCGGCGCAGGGCATCGTAGTGCAGTTTTCCGATAAATCCCATTCCAATAATTGCCACATTCCATTGATACATAAAGTTTCATTCCTTTTCCTTATATTTCAGAATTCTCCCCGCGGTATCGGCGTTTTCCGGGAAGCAGAGCAGGCAAAAGCCCTGCAGCCGGGTTTCACCGGACAAAACGGAGTCCTCCACGCTGCCCAGATCCAGTAAAAAGACGTCTTCGTTGAGAAGGGCCTCACAGTCTGCTGCGTAGCACACCGAGATTTTCTCCTGCAAATCCGCTGTCAGCTGCACGGCTGCCGCCATAAACGCGGCGGTATCCTCCGCCTGATCGGGGCGTCCGTTGTATTGGTACAGATTGACCGTGACGATCACCTTCCCGTCGCCGTTCCAGTCATCCAATACGCTTTCCAGCCGGAGGGCAACGGCGTCCCGGTCAGCCTGTGGAATATCGGTTCCCGTTACAATGGAAAAATAGTAGTCAGGCTTCGGACTTTGCCGTTTCTGAGACCAGAAATTAAGCAGGATCAGAAGCACCGCCGCGCCGGCGATCAAGTACCATTTGTAGTAGAACCACAGGTTCTGTATTTTTTCCTTCATGCCTCTTCCTCCGGGAAAAACCGGGTAAACACGGGATAAAAAATGAGATTTGCCGTCATGAGAATCAGTGCAGGCGCGCCCAGCACCAGATACCAGACGCAATACTCATAAAATCGCAGGCATACCGCCACGGCAGCCAGAGAAAATCCGATGGCGCCGGCGGTTCTGCCGCCCCCCGCAAGCATCAGCAGGAGGCTGTTTTTTAAAACCCCATAGAAGGGAAGCTTCACCATGGCAATCTGCTGGAAGCCGATGATGGTTATCCCCATGATGACAAAAGCGCTCAGGACGAACGCGGCTGCAAGGGCGGGATTGAAACCGCCGTCCGCAAATGCTACCAGCCGCACAGCCCAGGCCAGAGTGCCCCAGAAAGCGCCGGCAATCCAGGAGAATACTGCGGACTGTTTCCAGTCCCGTTTCACGCTGACGAGGAAATCCCGGGGCAGGGAAACCGGCTTATCCCGGATAATCTGCATACAGATATGGCACAGCGCTGTAATCCCCGGTCCCAGAATGCCAAGACCCAGGGCTACGCCCAGGCCGCTCAACCAGTCCCCGGTCTGCAAAAAGAAAAATAGAGATACCAGGAAGGGCAGTGCCCACATCAGGCACATCAGGTTTGACCAGAGGAGGGTCATGAATTGCTCCTCCAGAATCTGGAACCACCGGGCCAGCCCCGTCCTGAGTGTTCCGGCAGGTGCTTTCTTGAAATTTTCCCAAAAGGAACCCATTATACCACAACCTTCTGATCCTGTATCGTATATAGTTTATCACAGGGTTTTCTTTTTGCACATTTACCTGACACACGCAATTATACCACAATATTAACAAAAGAAAAGAGAAATTCTGATATGTTTTGTGAAATGTGGACGACTACTGCTACTGTATGTTCTGGAATACGGTATGAGCCGCCTGTGGAGGGAAGAAACGGTTTTAATCTGAGACAGGGTACCGGCAAGGAAGCATCTTTCGTGGCGAAAATGAACGCTTTTCAGGGCAGCCGCGCAATAGCTCGACAGATTTTCCCTGTTCCAATGTACCAATTTTTCCGGAGGTTTTTCTGCAGTACATCTTTTTCCGTAATTCCGTTGTATACCCACTTGTATATCGGAAGTTCTTCCTGTATAGCCTCCATTTTTTCAATTCCACGAATTTCCACCCCTTCCGCCTTTCTCCACTCATAAGAAGCCGTCATCTGCAAATGCTATGGTCACGGAAGGAAAAAGTCGCTTTCCCGGAGAAAGCGTCTTTGACTTTCCGGGAAAACGACAAAGGAGAGAAACGAATATGAAGAATGGCAACCAGATCAACGTCCCTCAGGCTCGTGAAGCCATGGACAAGTTCAAGATGCAGGCCGCTTCTGAGGAAGATGTATCTTCTACATCTTAAAGTCAGCCCCATTATGTAACACAAACAAATTTAACATCAGCGTTTTTTCCAATTTGCTTACATAATCGGGAATCCAGGAATGCGAATACAAACGATGCCCCGGACCATTCCGTCCAGGGCATCTGCTCATTTTCACGCAAGATCGCGGCCATTCGTCCTACTTTTCCATCAAGTCTTCCATGGTGCAGCCGAGAACCTTTGAAAGGCGCAGAAGCGTCTCCGCGCTGGCTTTGTTGATATCCTTGTTGCGCTGTTCATACATCTGGATGGAGCGCAGACTGACACCGCACCGCTTGGCCAGCTCTGCCTGTGTGCAGCCGTAAGCAGTGCGAATCCGCTTCAAATTGGTGTCGGCAAAAAACTCCCGCATCCGGGCATCCAGAATGTCGGCAAACTTCGTAATGTCCGCTTCATGAAGGGGATCGTACATTCTCTGTAATTCTTCAAAGGTAACCACCTGGAAGATGTCGCTGTAGCTTCTGCCGGAAAACCATTGATAGTAGGCAACTGCCCAACCAATCCAGTATTCCCGGGAACGGCCAAAGTGCTCCTGGGGCGCAGCATCCGGCACCTTTCCCGTGGTTTCCGCAAGAATCTCCCTCGCCACTTCAATCCCGCTTTTCCCGGAAAGATAGCTCGGCTCTCCATTTTCCAGCCGTTTGCTGATGGTACTGGCGGCAAACAGTTTTACAAAGCTGCTGCCGGGGATATGGCAGGCATTGATCCCATAGTCAAAGGCATCCCCCAGCATGGCTTGGGCGTTACTCAGATAGATTTCTTGGTATGCGTGGGTCATCGTTCCGGATGCCTCCTCTCATGATATCCTGAATATAAAGGCCATCGCTTTCTTCCTCCAACATTTCCAGATAAAGCTGATTTGCCTCCTCATCTCTGGCTTTACGAAGGACATAATATTTTTCTTTCTCCGCTACATCGAAGCCTTCGTAGCACAGCCGTGAGAACGCAAATTGAGACTTAATGACAATCTGCTCTCCCAGCTTTCCCAGGCGCATGGCTCTGGCCAGCTGTTCCACGGAAATTCCATTGTTCAGAAAGGATTCTGCATAGTCAAAGTAGGAATCATCTGCACGATAGCCGGTAATCAGGTCATAGGCATTGACATTAACACCAAACTGGTCGATGAGATACCGTTTGGCTCTGCGGGCCACCGGGGTTTTGATGGAAAAGAGACGATGCTCTACCAATACCGCGATCCAGTTCAAAATAGTGTAGTCCGGGCTGTTCAGATTCAAGATGTTCAGATACTCGGTGTCCAGTGTATAACGGTTCGCGAATCCATTTCGGAGGGAGGACACCGCCCACTCCTTTGCCAGCGCTTCGCTTTCCGTGCAGTAGAACCCCAAGCCGAAGTCATTGTTCACTCTGCCTTTTCCAAAGGTCGGCTCCTCCACAAGCTGCTCCGAGCCGTGATACAGCGTTATCCATTTCTCCATCGGCTTTTCCTCCAATTCGTTTTCTTATATTATATCACTATGGTGATATATGGTCAACTGAAAATTGTAGAACCATCGCCACAGGAATCATCCCCCGCACCTTCTTTTCCATGCGGATGCTGTCCTCAGAGAAAAGAAACGATGCCCCGGACTTCCAGGGCACAGCTTTTTAGACTCGGCGGAAGTACCGAATTCCAGATGCTTCTCTGCCTGACTTCATTGAAACACAAATGCAAGAATCCACCCCCAAAATAATGATGCATTTCCCAAAGGGTGTCGCGAAACGCGACACCCTTTTGCTATGCCCCAAAAAGGAGAATCACATGACGAACCCTCGCCCAATGCGTGATGCCGCCAGTCGGCTCACCGACAAAGAATATCGATTCATCCGAAAAGAATTCGGAATTACAAAGAAAGAACTACTCCATCTGTCAGAAGATCTCCTGATAGAGCTCTACGATGAACTCAGCAGCATTGAAGCTACCTTATCAGTTGCAAACGGTCGGGCATCTATCAGAGGACATACCGCGGCAGGAATAGCCGCTTTGCTTGGAGAAGCATTAAAAATCCACAATGAAAATGACGGCGATGACTGGACTGACAGGTACAACTACTTCGCCTCAGATTATCAACAAAGGAAAAACCTTGGCACAGTGCCTGCGGGATCGGACAGACTACGCGCAGAACCCGGAGAAAACTGCCAAAGGTGACTTCGTTACTGGTTATCAGTGCGACCCGATGACGGTGGATGAAGAATTTCTGCTTGCCAAGCGGCAGTACCAGCACATCACAGGAAAGCGTCCAAAGCACGATGTCATCGCCTACCAGATTCGTCAGTCTTTCAAGCCGGGTGAGATCACGCCGGAAGAAGCGAACAAAGTTGGCTATGAACTGGCAGAGCGCTTTACCAAAGGGAAACACGCTTTCATTGTGGCAACGCACACTGACCGCGCCCATATACACAACCACATAATCTTCAATTCCACAACACTGGACTGTACCCACAAATTCAAGGACTTCTATTATTCTGGGCTTGCCATTCAAAGATTGAGTGACCTTATCTGCCTGGAGCATGGGCTTTCCATCATTGAAAAGGTGCCCTATTCCCAGAGGCGAAAGAGAACGATCTATGAGAAGCGCACCACCTACCGGGACCAGATTCGCCAGGATATTGATACCATCCTGAAAAAGCCTCCCACCGACTTTGATGCCTTTCTGCGCAAGCTGGAAGAAATGGGCTATGAAATCAAGCGGGGTAAGTATACTGCGGTCAAAGGAAAAGATCAGCAACGGTTTGTCCGTCTCAATTCTCTGGGTGAAGGGTATGCCGAAGAAGACATTCGCGCCGTCATTGCTGGCGAGAAAAAGCATCGTGCCAGAATCAAATCTCCCTTGGCAAAAGAGAATCGGGTATTCAATCTTCTGCTTGTCATTGATGATAAGATACGGGCAAAAGGCCCCGGCTATCAGCAGTGGGCTACAAGCTACAATCTGAAACAGATGGCGAAGACCCGAATATTTCTCAAAGAGCACAACATTAACTCCATGGATGAGCTGCGTGAGAAAGCAAGCTCCACTTCCGCAGACTTCGACCGAATTGACAAAGAACTGAAATCCGCAGAACAACGGCTGGTTGAAATCGCCGCTTTGAAGAAGCACATCATCAACTATGCCAAAACTCGCGAGGTCTATGTCCAGTACCGAAAGGCTGGCTACAGCAAAGCGTTCTTTGAAGCCCACCGGGAGGAAATCACCCTCCACAAAGCGGCAAAGGATGCCTTCCAGAAAATGGGTGTATCCAAGTTGCCAAAGGTCAAGGAATTGTCGGAGGAGTATGCCGCTGTTCTGGAGCAGAAAAAGAGCC
>DEUP01000001.1:73843-80069 GCA_002362625.1 Clostridiales bacterium UBA3259 | reverse complement strand
GCGTTATTCAGTACGCATTATTTAACGGCCCATGCTTCATTCCCGTATCACAATGCCTATCTGTCCATTCTTCCTGGCAAGATAAGCGTTTTTCAGCCGCTCTATGTAGGAAAAGGGTTCCTCCGGGTACACCGGAACAAAGGCCTCGCTGCCCACCTCATGCTTGGGCACCAGCAAAAACTCCATTTTCCCCTCCCCCAATCGCTTCACAGGGATCCTGGTGTCCAGGCCGAAGCCATCCTCCATGGGTACCACAACCCCCAGACTCTCCCGCTTGTCTCCGCAGGCCACATGGAGCCTGCACACCACATCCCCGGAAAGCTGACAGCGGCAAATGAAACGATAATATAGCCCCTGCCGCTGCACCTGCACCTTCCCCGCCTGATTTCTTCCGAAGTACACGCCGTAGGTATCATCCATAGTTTTCCGCCCCCCTGTCCCATACTATGCGGCAGGAGGGCGGTCTATTCAAGTAAGGCGGCCGGGAAGTCCAAAGCTCACCGCAATGGCGTCGTCCACCATTGCCATCTGGTTTTCATCCAAATGGCCCATATGCTCACGAAGGCGGCGCTTGTCAATGGTTCGGATCTGTTCCAGCAGGATGATGGAATCCTTGCTCAGACCCACGCTGCCGCCCACAATGCCTATGTGGGTGGGAAGCCGGGCTTTTCCCGTCTGGCTGGTAATGGCCGCGGCGATCACCGTAGGAGAATGGCGGTTGCCTGTGTCATTTTGGACAATGAGAACAGGCCGGGTGCCTCCCTGCTCGCTGCCGACGACCGGTGACAGATCTGCGTAAAAAATATCACCACGTTTGACTGTTGTTTCGTTCATTGTCTTCACGCTCCGTGCAGAATTCCCTGCGCTACCGGAGAAATCCCATATGTAACGCAGTGAACCTATTGTTCCACAAACACATGGGTTTTATACCGGGTTCGCTTCCAAATTATCCTATGCCGGAGCCGATGCCAAATTGCTACCGGATAACAAAATTTGTGAGCGATATCGTCAATATCCGCCGCCCGTCATAGAGGATCTCTCCCCGGGTGGGCTGATTCTCTTCATCCAGCCACGCATCCAGCTGCAGGGCGTCGTCCTCGTAGCTGTCGTCAATGGTCAGTCGGAGCAGCTCTCCCTCCATCCCCGCCGCCGTGAGGAAGCCCTCCCGGAGAGTTTTCAGCAGGATCCAGGGCGCCGCCACCGGCGTCACCTGATCGTCCGCCATGAGATCAAATTGGAGGGCCGCGTCCGTAAAGGTCAGCTTTCCGCCCTCCCGGGTGATTCTCCCGGTGATTCCGGAGATAGTTTCCGGTGCCGTCACCTCGAAGAGAAAATCCCCTCGTTCATCGGTCTCACAGGCCATCCCAAATTCATAGACCGCCGTCCCATAGTCCGCCGTTACAACCGCGTCGAAGCTGCACGTCTCCGCCCGCAGAAGCCTTGCCCGGAGTTCCATTCCTCTTTCTATCTCGTCCTTTTTACCGGAACACCCAGTGAGAAGAAATACCAACGCAAGCAGGAATACGCCGGGTTTTTTCATACCATTTCCGCCTTATTTCAGTAGTCGGGGAAGGTAAGACAGCATGTCCGTAGGAAGCATGGCATATTGTCCAAGCTCCCGGGCAGCCAGATCTCCCGCGCCGCCGTGAAGCCAGCAGGCAGCCGCCGCTGCCTCTAATGGCGCAACGCCCTGACCCAGTAAGGCCGTAATCATGCCTGAGAGCACATCGCCGCTGCCGCCCACCGCCATCCCGGGATTTCCCGTGGGATTTACGTAGCCTGTCTTCCCATCGGTAATACAGGTAGCGTGGCCCTTGAGCACCACAATGCTGCTTAAGTCCCGGGCGCAGGCCATGGCATCTCCCATCCGATCCCCTGTGAGGACGCCGCCGAAGCGGCAAAATTCCCCTTCATGGGGCGTCAGGATGGTGGGGTGCTGTCTTCCCCGCAGAATATCCTTATGCGCCGAGAGAACATTTATGCCATCGGCATCCAAAACCACCGGACAAACAGCCGCTTCCAGCACCCTTTTCACCACGGCCAGGACGCCCGCCGACTGTCCCAGGCCGCAGCCGACCAAAACGGCGTCCATCCGGGGAAGTCTTGCCTCGATCTCCGGAAGGGCCTCTTCACAAAGCCTTCCATCCTGATCCGGCAAGGGGAACACCACCGGCTCGTTAAGCTTGCAGGCTTCAATTGCATAGATGCTCTGCGGCACCCCCAGGAACACCAGCCCTGCCCCGCAGCGCAGCGCCCCCATGGCAGCGAGGTAAGCGGCCCCGGTGTAGCCCCTGCTGCCGCACAGCAGAAGCAGCCTTCCATAGGTGCCTTTGTGCCCCTCCGGCTCCCGGTCAGGAAGCAGGGATAGGACGGCTTCATGGTTCAGCCTTGTTGCTTCCATTCCGCGCTCCTTACAGCTGGTAGAGCTTCGTATATTTCCCGGTCAGGTAGTCGATATAATACTTTGCGTCAAATTTGCCGCAAACCCTCTCGAACAGCTCACCGGGCTTATAGAAGCTGGCATGGCGGTGGATATGCTCCTTCAGCCAAAGGGTTACCTCGCTGATATCCCCCTGGGATACCTTCTGCCAAATATCTCCCAAATCTTCCTCCATTTTGTGCAGCATCTGAGGGCCGTAGGCGCTGCCCAGAGCGTAGGAGGGGAAATAACCGATGCTGCCGCCGCTCCAATGGCTGTCCTGGAGGCACCCTTCCCGGTCACTCCGAACGTCCACACCCAGATATTCCTTGTAGAGGGACTTCCAGGCGGCGGGTATATCCCTGACCGTCAGACTGCCATCTATGAGGCTTTTCTCGATCTCATAGCGAATCATCACGTGCAGCGGGTAGGTCAGCTCGTCCGCTTCCGTACGGATAAGGGAGGGCTGGGCCTTGTTGATGGCACGATAGAACATGGTCTCGTCCACATCGGCAAGCTGCTCCGGGAACAGTTCCTTCACCTTGGGGAAAATGGCATGGACGAAGGCCTGACTTCTGCCGATGATATTCTCATAGAACCGGCTCTGGCTTTCATGAATGCCCATGGATACGCCGCCGCCCAAAGCCGTATAGTTGTAGCGATCCTCAGCGCCCAGCTCATACAGGGCATGGCCTCCTTCATGAATCACGGAGAACATGGAGGACACCAGGTTGTCTTCATAATAATGGGTGGTGATCCGGACGTCCTTGTTGTTGAAGTTGGTGGTGTAGGGATGCTCCGTCTCCGCAATGCCGCAGTGACGACTGTCGATGCCCATGACCTCCATCAGGTAATCGGAGAAGACCCGCTGGGTCTGCACCGGATAGTGCCGGTACAGGAAGGAATCGTCAATCTGGGGAACCTCCTGAATCTTCTGAATCAGGGGCACAATGGCCTGTCTCAGCTGGGCGAAGAAGACGTCCAGGGTTTCCATGGTCAGGCCTTCCTCGTATTCGTTCAAAAGGGCGTCATAGGGCTTCATCTCCGGGTGATAGTAGCCCGCGAACTTCCGGTTATAGTCCACGATTTTTTCAAGATACGGAGCAAAGGCATCAAAATCGTCACTGAGCTTTGCCTTCTGCCACACATTCTGAGCGTCGTTTAGGAGCACATTGTAGGCAACGTATTCTTCGGCGGGAATGCGGTTAATCTGATCGTACTGCTTGCGGAGGACTTCCACCTCCCGGCTTTGCAGCGGAGTCAGCTCCTCCGGGTGCCCTTCCAGCCAGGTGAGCAGCTCCCCGTTTTCGGGGTCCGCCACGAGATTATAGACCACCTGAGAGAGTACCTCCATGGTCTTTCCCCTGCCCTCCCAGGTGTCGCTGGGAGCGGCGGTCGTGGCGTCCAGGTACAGCACTCCCATGGCGTGGGTATAAGCCGAGATGGTTTCCTGCCATTTTTGCAGCGCCTCCAGGGCCTGCTTTGTGGATTCGTATTTCATATTGACTAGCTCCTTTTCCTTTTTTAATAGTGTAACCATACCATGCCCGGGATTTTTCGTCAAGTGGACAGCAAAAAAAGCTTGCAAATTTCAGGGAAATGTGCTACCATGATTGAGATATTGAAAAAGCAATAATCGGGCTGCCGAATATCCATTTTACCACATACAGCGAGAGCGGGAGGGTGTGAGCCGTTTTATGGTGGGGTATTGGGCTTTCTCCCGGGAGCTGCCGCCTGAAAGCGCAAAGCAACTAGGGCTCGCCGGTTGACTCCGTTACTGGTCTGAGGACGTGTCTGCGTCCGAATAAGCGCGCCGTTACGGCGAATTGCGGGTGGTACCGCGGAAGCAATGCCTTTCGTCCCGGTTTTCGGGAGGATTGGCATATTTTTTATCTCTTTGTAAGTAACCTTTTGGGAGGAATCAAGAAATGAAAGAACAATTGGAGCAGATCAAAAAGAATGCTCTGGCTTCTCTGGAGGCTGCCTCTACCCCGGCGGCTCTGGAAGAGCTGCGGGTCAAGCTCTTGGGCAAAAAGGGCGAGCTGACCGCCGTCTTAAAGCAGATGGGCAAGCTCTCCCCGGAGGAGCGTCCCGTCATGGGGCAGATGGCAAACTCTGTACGGGCGTCCATCGAGGAAAAGCTGGAAAGCCGGAAGGCTGCCATCCATGCCGCCGCCCTGGAAGCCAAGCTGGAGGCGGAGGCCATCGATGTGACCATTCCCGGCGAAACCGTGGCAATCGGCCACCAGCACCCCATGAATCAGGTGCTCCAGCAGATCAAGGATATCTTCGTAGGCCTGGGATATCAGGTGGTGGACGGCCCCGAGGTGGAGCTGGCCAGCTACAACTTTAGCCTCTTGAACATCGAGGAGGGCCACCCTTCCCGTGACCGCAGCGATACCTTCTATTTTACCGATGACGACAGCGTCCTGTTGCGCACCCAGACCAGCCCCATGCAGATTCGCTTCATGGAAACCCACAAGCCGCCTCTGTGTATGCTGGCTCCCGGCCGTGTTTTCCGGAAGGACGAGGCAGACGCCACTCACTCCCCCATGTTCCACCAGATCGAGGGCTTGGTGGTGGACGAGAATATCACTATGGGCGATTTGAAGGGCGCTCTGATCACCATGATGCAGAAAATCTATGGAGAAGGCTCCGTTATGCGGTTCCGTCCCCATCATTTCCCCTTCACCGAGCCAAGCTGTGAAATGGACATGCAGTGCCACAAGTGCCACGGCACCGGCGAAATCGACGGCCAGGTTTGCTCCACCTGCCACGGCGAGGGCTGGATTGAGCTGCTGGGCGCGGGCATGGTGCATCCCAAGGTTTTGGAAAACTGCGGCATCGACCCGGAGAAGTATTCCGGCTTTGCCTTCGGCATGGGCCTGGAGCGTATGGCCATGGGCCGGCTGAAGATCAACGATCTGCGTCTGATCTTCGACAACGACGTCCGGTTCCTGAACCAGTTCTAAGGAGGGATAGACAATGAAGCTGAACAGAAAATGGCTCAACGAAGATTTCGTTGATTTAAGCGGCGTTTCCGACAAGGAATTTGTAGAGACCCTGACCGTCTTCGGTCAGAAGGTGGAGACCTATGAGCGGATGGATGCCGAAATTAAGAATGTAGTTGTGGGCAAGGTGCTTTCCATGGTTCGCCACCCCAACTCTGACCACATGTTTATCTGCCAGGTAGATGTGGGCCAGGGGGAGCCTGTCCAGATCGTCACCGGCGCCCAGAACGTCCATGAGGGCGATCTGGTGCCTGCTGCCCTTCATAATTCCTGGCTGCCCGGCGGCGTACACATCACCAAGGGCAAGCTCCGCGGGGAGCTGTCCAACGGTATGCTCTGCTCCTTCGCCGAGCTGGGACTGACCCAGAACGATCTGCCCGGCGCTTACGCCGACGGCATCTGGATTCTGAATGACGAAGACTGCCAGGTAGGTCAGGACATCAACCTGGTCATCGGCAATGACGATACCATTGTGGATTTCGAAATCACCAACAACCGGCCCGACTGCTACTCCATCATCGGCCTGGCCAGAGAGGCCGCCGCCGCCTTCGGCAAGGAAATGAAGCACCACGAGCCTGTGGTAAAGGGCAGCGACGCCGGTTCCATTTTCGACCACCTGGACGTGGAGGTACCCGCCGCAAATCTTTGCAACCGCTACTCCTCCCGGATGGTGGCAAACGTGAAGATCGGCCCCTCTCCCAAGTGGCTGCGCCAGCGTCTCCGGGCCAACGGCGTCCGTCCCATTAATAACATCGTGGACATCACCAACTACGTCATGCTGGAATACGGCCAGCCC
>DEUP01000001.1:3935-73539 GCA_002362625.1 Clostridiales bacterium UBA3259 | reverse complement strand
CTATGTCTCCTCCGGCAAGATCGTCGTCCGGGAGGCCGAGGACGGAGAAACCCTCACCACCCTGGACGGCAATGTACGACAGCTGAAAAAGGGCATGCTGGTCATTGCCGACGAAAGCAAGCCCATCGGCCTCGCCGGTATCATGGGTGGCGAAAACTCCGAGATCATGGACGATACTACCATGGTGGTCTTCGAGTCTGCCAACTTTAACGGCACCTCCATCCGCCAGACCGCCCTGTCTCTGGGCATGCGCACCGAGGCCTCCGGCAAGTTCGAAAAGAGCCTGGATCCCATGATGACCGTCCCCGCTGTCCAGCGTGCCTGTGAGCTGGTGGAGCTGCTAAACTGCGGCGATGTGCTGGACGGCACCATTGACGTGATCAACTATGTTCCCGAAGAGAAAACCCTTCCCCTGGAAGTGGCGAATATCAACAAGCTTCTGGGCACAAACATTCCCAAAGAGGACATGGTTCGCTATCTGAACCTGCTGGAAATTCCCGTGGAGGGCGACACCATTCATGTTCCCTCCTTCCGGCCTGACCTGCAGCGGATGGCGGACATTGCCGAGGAGGTGGGCCGTTCCTTCGGCTACAACGAAATTCCCATCACCGCCTTTAAGAATGCCACCCAGGGCGGCTACACACCGGAAATGCTCCTGGAGGCCAAGGCCGGTACCCTGTGCCGGAGCCTGGGCTACAGCGAGATCATCACCTACTCCTTCACCTCCCCCGCTTCCTTCGACCAGATCCGGCTTCCCGCCGACTCTCCCCTGAGAAATGCTCTGCGAATTCAGAACCCTCTGGGCGAGGACACCTCCATCATGCGCACCATCGCCCTGCCCTCCATGCTGGAGATTCTGGCCCGGAACAATGCCTACCACAACAAGGCGGCAAAGCTCTACGAGCTGGCAAAGATTTACCTGCCTGTGGAAGGCCAGGTTCTGCCCGAGGAGCCGAAAATGCTGCTGCTTGGCACCTACGGCACCAGTGAGAACTTCTTCACCCTCAAGGGCGAGCTGGAAGCCATCTTCGCCGGTCTCCGGGTGAAAAAGGCGGAGTACACCGCCGTGAAGGACAATCCTAGCTACCATCCCGGCCGCTGCGCTGTTGTCAGCGTGGATGGTGTCAACGTGGGTGTCATGGGTCAGGTGCATCCTTTGGCCGCCAAGAATTACGGCATGGACACGGATGTGTACTGCGCCGAAATTAACTTCACAGAGCTTATGAACCATCTCCTGCCCGATGCCACCTACTCTCCCCTGCCCAAGTATCCCACCGTCTCCCGTGACCTGGCTCTGGTGTGTGACGAAAGCGTAACGGTGGCCCAGGTGGAGCAGGTCATCACCGCCTCCGCCGGGAAGCTGCTGCGGGATGTGAAGTTGTTCGACATCTACCGGGGCGCCGGTGTGCCCGAGGGCAAGAAGAGCATGGCCTTCTCTCTGGAGCTCCGCGCTGATGACAGAACCCTTACGGACACCGATTCCGAGAACGTGGTCAGCAAGGTTCTCGCCGCTCTGAGGGAAAAGCTGGATGCTATGCTCCGCTGATCCCCATAGCGGGTGCCTTTTCCGGCGATTTTCCCGAATATTTTAACAAATTATTCCCAATTTAAGGCTTTACAGCCGGGAAAATCTGGGCTATAATGACTACATTCGAATCAAACAAGGAGGCCTAAGAACCATGACGGAAATGGATACCCTGAAATTTACCGTGCCCAGCGATGACAAAGAAACCATGCGGCGCATTCTCCGGAATGTGTACGAGGCCCTGACAGAAAAAGGCTACAACCCCGTTAACCAGATCGTCGGCTATCTTCTGACAGAGGACCCCACTTATATCACCAACTACAACGGCGCCAGAAGCATGATCTGCAAAATCGACCGGGACGAGCTGATGCAGGCTCTGGTGCGGGAATACCTGTTCGCCAAAGACTAAAAACCTCTGAATTCAGGCTTTGGGAGCCTTTGCACAGCAAAGGCTCCTCCTCTTTTCTGTCTTCCAAAAGTTGCAAAATGTAAGACAGCGTGTACCTTGACAATCTCATACGTTTCCCTCCGTGTCCCATTTTTCCTGTTTTTATCTGGAAATATTATGTAAATCAAGTCATTCCCCCTGATTTTGTAACAAAAAGCTTGACTTCTTTGTTACAATGTGTTACAATCTCATTACATTTCGTTTAGGAGGTACTTCCATGGCTGACGAAAATGCAGTTCTTATGTATAAGGGTTACCCGCTGATGCGCAAGGACAATCTGGTTTATTACGGCTCCATGGCCGACAGCCACATTGTGATGCTTCAGGTTCTGGAAACTAAGAAGGTTGGCGACCTGGACCTGGCCACCCGGGTTTCCGTGCAGCTTCAGCTGACCGATCCCAATGCCAAGGGCAGGGACCGCATCGTAAAGAAAAGCGAAAAGGACGGTTTCTATACCGCTCTGGATTTGGGCTGTGTCTGGCTCACACGGGCATTGGCCGGTAAGTAATCCGGCCAATTTGGCAGTCTCGCCCGTGAAAAGAGGCTGCCCTTAACAAAAGCGGAGGCAACGTATGAAGATCATCAGAAAAATACTCACCCTGGCAGTGGTCACCCTGCTGTCCACAGCCGCCCTTATTATCCCCGCATCCGCCGCCGAAAGCACCATGTACGGCATAGGATTTGTAAACGCCACTTCCCTTCGGCTTCGCAGTGAACCGAATACCACTTCTTCCACCTTGGCCCAGGCGCCGAATAACGACTGCGTGGTGGTCATCCGCAAGGAAGGCCAGTGGTACAAGGTCAATTACAACCTTCAGGAAGGATACATGCACGAATCCTATTTGTCGGTTCTCACCAAGGAGAACGCCGAGCTGGGCTACGGTCAGGTAACCGGCGACCGCGTCAATCTCCGCAGCGGCCCCTCCACCTCCTATGGCAGCGTGGCTGTGGTCTCTGCCGGCTCCCAGTGTTACATTCTGGGCCTGAACGAGGGCTGGTACAGGGTTCTCTACGAGGGAAAGACCTGCTACATCCGCAGCGATTTTCTGGAGCTGACGGAGATCCCCTATGAAAATCAGGCCTCTCCCAATACCCCCAAGTACTACCGCCACGGCAAGGCCATCGGTACTGTTCCCTCCGGTTCCGGAAGCTCCTCCGGCTCTCAGGCCTCTGCGTCCGGTGCCAGCGGCTCCGAAATTCTCTCTGAGGCGCAGAAGTATCTGGGCACTCCCTACGTAAACGGCGGCGCTTCTCCCAGCGGCTTTGACTGCTCCGGCCTTGTGTACTATGTGCTGAAGCAGTGCGGCTACGCTCCCTACCGTACCCCTTCTGATCAGTATAAGCAGGGCACGGCGGTGGACAAGTCCAATTTGCAGCCGGGTGATATCGTATTTTTCGCGGGTACATACGCCTCCGGTATTTCCCATGTGGGCATCTACGCCGGAAACGGCCAATTCATCCACTCTCCCAACTCCCGCTCCACGGTCTCCTATTCCGACCTGACCAGCGGCTACTGGGCCGAGCATTACTACGGTGCCCGGAGAATGGGCTGATCAAACATTTTTGCTGGTATCCTTTTCGGATACCAGCTTTTTTGTTTATTGAATCAGCGAGCCGCGAATGTGCATACTAAGAAAACTCTGATTAAATCGGCAAGAGCTGACAGTGAGAGATTTCCCTTCAGCCGAAAGTTCATAAAATGGAGGAACACTGGATGTATTTCCCATTTTATGAACTGCGCGGATGGAGGAAAAGATCCAATGCTCAGCCGCAGACGATTTATTCAGAGGTTCCCTAAAGAAAACACAAAAAGAAGGTGCATCTATCGTGGCAAATCAAAAACGGGGACGGCAGAGCTTTCAATTGCAGCAGCCGCCCGTGATCACCGCCTGGGCGTCTGTGGCCGGCAAAAAGGAAGCGGAAGGGCCTCTCAGCCATACCTTCGACATCAAATGCCGGGACGCCTATTTCGGCCAAAAAACCTGGGAGCAGGCGGAAAAGCATATGCAGCAGCAAGCCCTGAAAAAGCTGGCGGAAAAGGCCGGAATGGCCCAGACGGACTTTGATCTGGTGTTTTCCGGGGATCTTTTGAACCAGTGCATCGGCTCCTCCTTCACCCTGCGCAATACCGGGATTCCCCACATCGGACTGTACGGCGCCTGCTCCACCATGGCAGAGAGCTTAATAATGGCCTCCATGGCCGTAGGCGGCGGCTTTGGGGATAAGGTGGTCGCCATGACCTCCTCCCATTTTGCTTCTTCCGAACGGCAGTACCGCTTTCCCCTGGGCTACGGCGGTCAGCGAACCCCTACCGCCCAGTGGACGGTCACCGGCTCCGGCGCGGCTCTGGTGTGCAGCCAGGGAACCGGCCCCAAAATCACCGCCTGTACCATCGGCACCGTGACAGACCTGGGGGTGAAGGACGCCAACAATATGGGCGCCGCCATGGCTCCCGCCGCCTACGCCACCATCCGGGCCCACTTTGACGACCTGAAAACCGGACCGGAGGACTTTGACGAGATCGTCACCGGAGATCTGGGGCAGCTGGGGAAGGAGCTGCTTTTGGAGCTGGCCCGGGAGGACGGGGTCAACCTGGGCGGAAAGCTGGCAGACTGCGGCACCCTGGTATTCGACAATACAAAGCAGGATGTCCACGCCGGCGGCTCCGGCTGCGGGTGCAGTGCCATCACCCTGTGCGGATATCTGTTGGGCCAGCTGAAGGATCGGAAGCTGAAAAAAATCCTGTTCTGTGGAACCGGCGCCCTTCTCTCCCCTACCTCTACCCAGCAGGGGCTGCCCATACCCGGAGTCTGTCACGCCGTTTGCATTACAGGAGGTTAGGCTATGGAGTATTTGAAAGCATTTGTTGCAGGCGGTCTGTTATGTCTGATTGGACAGGTTTTCATTGACAAGACCAAGCTGACTCCGGCAAGAATTCTGGTCAGCTACGTGGTCATAGGCGTCTTTTTAGGTGCCGTCGGCGTCTATCAGCCTCTGGTGGACTTTGCCGGCGCCGGGGCCACGGTTCCCCTCACAGGCTTCGGAAATACCCTTGCCAAGGGCGTGAAGGAAGCCATTCAGGAGGACGGCTTCTTAGGGATTTTCACCGGCGGTCTGAAAGCCGCCGCCGGCGGGATCACCGCGGCCATCCTTGCGGGACTGCTTGCCAGCATTCTTTTCAAGGCCAAGGATAAATCTTGAAAAGCTGGGTAAGCTACCAATGCGGCAAAGCCGTGAGATTTTGAAACGGAGGAAGAGACTTATGAATAACCAGAACAAGAACAGTAATCAGAACCAGAATCAGAACAGCAACAAGAACGGCACCCAGAACACCAATCAGAACCAGAACAGCAACGAGAACAGCCGCTAAATATCGCAAACAGGGGATCCGCGTCAACGGCGCGGATCCCCCGCATTTAACCGGGATACATTTCCTTTACAGGTGAAAAACCTTTGCCATCAGATAAACCACAGCGAAAGCGATCACCGCGCTTGCCAGGGCAAATGCCGCGACCTGATACGGGCGCTTTCCGATCTCCTGCTGATGCTCCATCTCATCCAGCCGCTTTCCTTCCGTGAAGGCAACAATTTCCTTATAGGTAGCAAGCTGATTGTCCTTCTTGATCTTTGATACCTTAAAGGCAAAATAGAGAGCAGCCGCGTATATGCCGCACCAGGGAATCAGCCCGTACCAATCCATCAGCTTTATGAGCGGAATGCATGAAATGACTGTCAGAATTAAACATACCGCATAGATACTGCCATACTTATTAAGCTTTTCGATTTCTGTTTTTTGGATTTCCTTTTTCATGATTTCAACATCTCCTTTTATCAATTGGTCAAGAGATACGTTGAATACCGAGCTTAGCAGCAATACGCTATGGATATCCGGATAGCTTTTCCCCGTTTCCCTTAATTAAAGATATTGTTGGGTAAAAAAGAAAGGTCAGTCGATTTTGCCGATGAAGCGGTAGTAGATTTCTACTTCCTGCTCACGGCTTCCGTCCTCGCCCTTGACAGCTTCGTGGACGGTTATTTTTTCAATTAGAGTGTTCAGAAGTTCGGCGGTCAGCTCCACAGGGTTGACATACTGTTTCATCAGGGCAATCCACTTTTCAGCATCCGCTGCGGTCTGTACGGCGGCTTCCATCATTTCGTGAAGCTGTCTTATTTTTGTTTCAAGCTCCTTTTGCTCGTTCTGGTACTTCTCGGACAGCATATTGAAGTTATACTCGGTTATGCGTCCGGCAGACCAGTCCTCATACATTTTAGCAAACAGCCCGTCAACTTCGGCTTTACGCTTCTCTGCCTTTTTCAGCTCCGCAGCCTGCTTTTTCTTCGCAGAGTTTCTTTCCCTGTCACTGGCATTGAGCAGCCGTTTCAGCAGCTTGTCCTCGTCTTTCTGTGCCAGCATAGACCAGTATTGCAGTCTTGCAAGCACATAGGCATACAGTACATCATAGCGAATATAGTGCATGGAACACTGGCGTAATCCCTGTCCGTACTTACTGCAATGGTAGTGTGCATAGGGATTTTTGTTCTGGCTGTTTACACCATAAGCCAATGACCATCCGCAGTCCGCACATTTTACCAGCCCGGAAAATATCTGCGTTGTGCCATTCTTCTGTCGTCTGCGTCTGCTTGCAATCAGCTCCTGAACTTTTTGGAACACTTCTTCGGAAATGATGGCTTCGTGGGTATTTTCCACACGATACCATTCTTCCTGCGGCTTCCGCACCTTTTTCTTGTTCTTGAATGAAATGTTGCTCTGCTTGTTGTGAACACTGTGACCGATGTAGGTTTCCTCTTTCAAAATGCTCTTGACCTGTGCTATCGTCCACGCATAGGCTTTTTCTGCGGGCGCACCGGCGTAGATATTGGCGAAAGTCCCATATCTTTCATAGTTCAGCCAGCCGGGGGTAGGTACTTTTTCTTCCACCAGAATCCGTGTAATGCTGGCGGCACCCCTCCCGTGTACGGCAAGGTCAAAAATCTTCTCTACAATCCAGCGTGTTTCCGGGTCGATCAGAAGATGACCTTTTTTGTCCGGGTCTTTTACATAGCCCAGCGGTGCATAGGCTCCATAGTGTGCGCCATTGGCAAATCTTGTGTGCATGGCAGCCTTGACCTTTTTGCTGGTCTGTCGGGCGTGCATTTCATTCAGGATGTTTAAGAACGGGGCAAGCTCGCTTTCTCCGTTGATGGTGTCCACATTGTCATTGATGGCAATGTAGCGTACTCCCTTGCTGGGGAAATAGATTTCCGTGTACTGACCGGTCAGGATATAGTTTCTTCCCAGACGGGATAAGTCCTTTGTGACAACGCAGTTGATTTTCCCGTCCTCGATGTCATCAATCATCCTTTGGAAACTTGGACGCTCGAAATTTGTCCCACTCCATCCGTCGTCAATGTACTCGTCTACAACGGTCAGCCCATGCTCTGCGGCATACTGTCTAAGCATCATGCGCTGGGTCTGGATACTGCCGCTTTCCCCCTGTAATTCATCGTCACGGCTCAATCTCAAATATAGTGCAGTGTTATAAATCGTTGTATTGTATGGTTGTTTCACGGTTAAAAATCCTCCTTCTAAAAGAAACAACCCACGCTTATACAATACTCGCTGGTACAAGTATATCATAAGCGTGGGCTGATTGACAGTCGTTATTCCGTATTTTTTCAGGAAGCGGCGGCAGCGTGCTGGATAACATCTTCCAGCAGACTGTCAAGCGGCTTCCCATCCTGTGCGAAATGCTCCGATACCTTGATACGGACTTTTCCCATGACAAAATACTGGGTGCCGTCTTTTTCGGTAAGCAGGGTGCCGCTGTTTTTGTTATTGCTCTCGTTTTTGTTTTTTGCCATAGGCAGTTACCTCCATAAATGAAATATGCCCGACAAGGGAATGTCAGGCAGGTGTACAGCCGCAGACTGTCTCCGTGTCAACCAAACCGTGTCAACCGGCAGAAAAGACTTTGAAAACAATCCATAGGCGCTCTATTATTACTTTTTACTTTTTCTTTGATTTCTTGGTTGACATGGTTGACAAAGGAGGAGAGAAATGCCCCAAATATCAGGCTTTTCCCCGTCAACTGGCTGTCAACCAAAGCGTCAACCAAACTGTCAACCGGTGGCTTTTCAGAATGGCAGTTCCATTTGCCGGGCTTCTTCTTCCGTGATTTCCTGAAAACCGTCCCCCTCCGGCGGGTCTTGGTTGACACGCTCCCAGCCTTTTTGAGAACCGTATTTCTTATACCGCTTCGGGCTTTTGTAGGCTGCCCAGCCCTGTATGATGCCGCCCGCAATGCCGGTATTCATAATCTCGCAGATTGCCCGTGTCTCCCAGTCTGCCGGGGAATTTAAGTTCCCCAGCGCTTCCTCATAAAGCTGCTTGGAGCATACCCTGTCACCGGTGTAGTCCTCCAAATAGGCGTAGATCATGCCAGCCTGTGTGTCCTCCTGCATGAAGTCCTGCTGATGGGCGTTCAGGTATCGGTTCATTTCTATGCTGAATGACAGCTTATACTTCCCACTGCGGTAAACCGTCATGGCTTCCGCCCACATCTGTTCGATATACGCCCTCGCCGCCGCTTCATCGTCCAGTATGTGAACCTCCGCCCGTTCCGGGTACACCGTCACGGGGAGAAAGCGCCGGTTGCCGGTGCGGTCACGGGGCAAAAAGTCCTGCCGGTTGGTCGTCCCTCCAAATACACATTGCCGCAGCCGGTCTGCCGGATGTGTCTCATACGGCACTTTGTATGTTTCTTTCTGGCGGCTTAAGAATGACTTGATTTCCTCAATACTCTTGGCGTTGGCTGTGGCGATCATCTCCGACATCTCGATAATCCAATGCCCTTGAAGCTTGCGGTACACATTTTCATCGTCCAGCTTCTTCAAATCGTCTGAAAACCATTCGTCCCTGCCTGCCAGCAGCCGGAAAAAGGTAGATTTCCCGGCTCCCTGACCACCAACCAGACAGAGCATGACCTCAAACATGCTCCCCGGTCTGAATACCCGCCGGATGGCTCCCATCAGGAACAGTTTCAAGGCTTCATAAGTGTATTCGTCCGTATCGGCTCCCAGAAAGTGATGCAGGGCGTAACGGATGCGCTCTGTGCCGTCCCATTGCAGGTTGTTCAGGTAATCCCTGAATGACTGGGGGCTTTGCTTCCGGCAGTGCAAGGTCTGTGGGAAATATTTTCTGGCAAAGAGCCAGCGGTATGAGCTGTGCAGCGACAAGTGCCGCAAAGCACAGGCGCTTCAAAACAAGCGGGAATTTGACGAAAGGGCAAGAGAAAATAACTATGATCTGCTTTATAAAAATGAATGCCAGAACTGGCGCAACAAAATAAACCGGGTAAAAAATACCGCAGGCTTTCCGGCTGACCGTCTGGAAAAAATACAGGCTGCCTTTTCCGACTTTAAGAAAGAAGCCTTACAGAGAAAAAAGGCTGTAAAAACAGGAACAGCCAGCCCGAAAGAATTTACGGACTGGCTGTATCAGCAGAGTAATGTAATTGTGGAGCTGACTGAATACTAAATTTTTTTCTCGTTGTGAGGTTTCTGTGACATTTTGCTGATACTATAAAAAGAAAAAGGATGTGATACTATGCGAATACTGGTTGTTGAAGATGACCAGCTTTTGAATAAGACATTAAGCTATAATCTGTCGGCTGTCGGATATTCCGTGGATGGGGCTATGTCAAAGGCTGTTGCCATAAGATTTCTTGAAAAACAGGACTATGATTTAATCGTTTTGGATGTCAATCTGCCGGATGGGAACGGATTTGATATATGCCGCGAGGTAAAAGAACGCCGTCCCGATACCGCCGTGATTTTTCTAACCGCAAATGATATGGAAAGCGATATGCTGAAAGGATTTGAATTGGGCGCAGATGATTATGTAACAAAGCCCTTTCCTATCAGCGTGTTCCAAAAGAAAGTATCTGCTTTACTGAACCGCATTTCAGCACAATCCGGCGGAGATTTCTACGATGATGGGAATTTGTATATCAATTTTTCCGAATTATCAGCGTGTCTTGCAGGACAGCCGATTACCCTTACATCATTGGAATATCGTTTACTAAAAGTGCTGACAAGAAATTCTCAAACTGTCCTGACCCGGCAGGTATTGCTTGAAAAGCTGTGGGATGCAGATGAAAATTATGTGGATGAACACGCACTTACCACAACGATCAGCCGCATCCGCAGTAAAATTGAAACGAACCGGCATTCCTACATCAAAACCGTTTACGGTATGGGCTATATGTGGATTGGAGGAGTGCAAAAATGATTTCAAAAAAACTCTCCTTAAATAAAGTCTGCATAATACTGGCAACTACCATTTTACTTTTATCCGTGGTCATGTTTTCGGTTCTATATATCCTGACCAAAGAAATGTCTGTGGTATTTTGTAGCATGGCGTTCTGTCTGCTTTTTCTGCTTTGTGTTACTGTTTTTGTGATACTGATAAGGCAAAAGCTGACTTTGTTTTCTGAAATGCTTTGCTGCACCTTAGACGAAATGATGAATGGAAAAATAGATATATCACAGGTTGCCGAAGAAGAAAACCTATTTTATAAAATCAATCATCGGCTGGTGCGCCTTTATGAGGTTATGCAGGAAAGCAAAAACAGCGTTGCCAGTGAACGAGCTGACTTACAGGAGTTGATTTCCGATATTTCTCATCAGGTAAAGACACCGATAGCAAACTTAAAAATGATAAATGCCACCTTATTAGAACAAGAAGTGCCACAGGATAAACAGCGGGAATTTCTACTTGCCAGTGGCACACAGCTTGATAAACTGGATTTCTTAATGCAGGCTATGATAAAAACTTCCCGACTTGAAACTGGCGTCATCTCACTTGAAAAGAAACAGCAGCCCATCTATGATACTCTGGCTATGGCTCTGGGCGGTATCTTTCTGAACGCTGAAAGAAAGCACATACAAGTTGAAGTAAACTGCCCGGAAACATTGGTTGTTTCCCATGACCGCAAATGGACAGCAGAAGCCTTATTTAACATATTGGATAATGCAGTTAAGTACACGCCAGAGTACGGTTCTATTCGTGTTTGCGTTGAAAGCTGGGAAATGCACCTAAAAGTCAGCGTTACTGACACCGGCAAAGGTATTCCCGAAAACCAGCAGGGAGCAATTTTTAGGCGCTTTTATCGGGAAGAAAATGTCCATGATATAGAGGGAATCGGCATTGGGCTGTATCTCGCAAGGGAAATTATTAGCTTACAGAACGGTTATATACAAGTAACTTCTCAAGTAGGAACAGGCTCAACATTCTCCGTTTTTCTTCCCCATGAATAACCTGTTTTTTTGAAATGTCACAGAATTGTGACATTTCAGGGCAATTTATTATATCGGCTGTGACATTTCTGTGAGGTTTGGTCGTTACAATGGATTTATCAAAAAGAAAGGATGGTGTTCTTTATGAGCATTTTGCAAACGACTGAACTGAAAAAATATTATGGCGCAAAGCCGAACATTACCAGAGCCTTGGATGGTGTGACCCTCTCCATTGAAAAGGGCGAATTTGTAGCCATCGTAGGAACCTCCGGCAGCGGCAAATCCACTCTGCTGAACATGATTGGCGGGCTGGATGTGCCTACCTCCGGCAAGGTTATTGTGGATGGGCGTGAACTCTCCACATTAAAAGATGAGCAGCTTACTATCTTCCGTAGGAGAAAGATTGGCTTCATCTTCCAGAACTACAATCTGGTTCCGGTGCTAAATGTCTACGAAAACATCGTGCTGCCTGTGGAGCTGGACGGAAACAAAGTAGACAAGAAGTTTATGAAAGAAGTAGTGCAGATGCTGGGGCTGGAGGATAAGCTGAACAATATGCCCAACAACCTCTCCGGCGGTCAGCAACAGCGTGTGGCGATTGCCCGCGCTCTGGTGTCGAAGCCCGCTATCGTTCTGGCAGACGAACCTACCGGCAACCTGGACAGCAAGACCAGCAGTGATGTGCTGGGGCTTTTGAAAGTAACCAGCCAGAAATTTCAACAAACTCTTGTAATGATTACTCATAACAATGAGATCGCCCAGCTCGCCGACCGTATTATTCGGATTGAGGATGGCAAAATCGTACAGTAAAGGGGGCGGGACTATGAATGACATTCTATTTGGCAATAATAATACAAAAACCATCAAACGGCTGTCTAAACAATATTTCAAGAAGAATAAGGTTCGTAATCTGGCGGCGATTCTTGCGATCGTTCTGACAGCATTTTTGTTTACATCCATCACTTCACTGGCATTTAACATGGTATCCTCCATGCAGCTCTCTATGCAGATGCAGAAAGGCAGCAAGGGAGATGGAACCTTCGGCTATATGACAGAGGAGCAATTTGAGCAACTGAAAAACAGTGATTTTGTGGAGCAGGCAGGTCATCGGCGGACGATTGGATATGCAAGCAACGCCGTGGGTCATTCTGTTGAATTAAACTATGCTGACAGCATACAGCAGGAACTTACATTCTGCGTGCCAACGCATGGTTCAGCGCCGGAAAAGGCGAATGAAATTGCTACTACCGAACTGGCGTTAAAAGCCCTTGGTGTGGAACCGGAGATCGGAGCAGAAGTTCCTCTGGAATTTGAGCTGCGTGGAAAAACCTATCATTATGATATGGTGCTTTCCGGCTGGTGGGAAGCAAGTAACGATATGATCAGTGTGGCCGTTCTTTCAGAGCAGTTTGTAAAAGATAATCCGGATGTAGTGAAAAATACCCGCGCAGTGGATGGAGAAATCTCAGGGGTTACTTTTTCTGAAGTTGTGCTGAAAGACAAGAGGAACATTAAGGAACAGATGGATAACTTTGTCTACTCCATCGGCGGCAATCCAGAGGATATGTCTGCCGATAACTTTATCCTCTCTGTTGAAAACCAGATGGGAAAAGCCATGATTTCTTCGGAGTCCATCTTATTTGCCGTAGTATTTGTTCTGATGTTTGTATTGTGTGGCTATCTGCTGATTTATAATATTTTTGATATTTCCGTTAACCGTGTAAAATACAAATCAAAAAGGTACTTGATATTGCGCTTCATTGCTTTTATCAAGTACCTTTTTTCATGCAGTATCATATAAGCGTGGATTCGTTATATTTGGTGTGGTATCTTTAACTATGGGAAACTCCTGTTTCCCAATTGGATACCGTCTGCCTGCTCACATAGACCTTATCCGCCAGCTCCTCTTGAGAAATACCCAAATGACCACGGTATTTTTTTATTTGCGCGCCAACCTCCAACCTTTTCCCTCCTTTCCTTTTGATTTCTCCATGGCCCTGTTCTCTTGAACCATCTGAAGCTTACCACCTCAACGTTCTTTTTGCCATCAAAAGCCCTTGACATTTGCCAAAGCTCCATGTCAAAACGGTTTGACATGGGGCTTTGATTCATTTTTCCCTTTATTACACGCTTTCAAAGCGTCCTAGGTGGAAGAAATACAGGTACTTCCCCTTAATAGGCTTCTCATAGATTCTGCTGAGGGCTTCCCCGTAGACCTCCACCTGGGGACGGTAGCGCTCTGTCACCGCCGCAAGCGTATCCTTCGTTACATAGTCCGTCTTAAAGTCAATGACCGTGATCCCGTCCTCTTCCAGAAGCGCGCAGTCCACCACGCCCTGCAGCAGCACCTGCTCGCCCTCCAGATTCTCTCCATAATGGCTTCCGTCGTCCAGAATAGAAAATTTAAATTCCCGGAGGCAGGACATTCCACCGCGAAGCTTTCTGCCGAGGTCCGTGCCAAAGAACCGGGCGATCTTCCCGCAGTCCACCATCTTCCCCTGCTCCTCAGGAAGATAGCCTTCCTCCACCAGCCGGGCAATTTCCTGGGAAACCTCCCCTTCACTGCCGCAATTCTCGTAGCGGATGTATTGGAGGGCGGCGTGGATGGCTGTACCATAGGCCTTCCCCTGAACCTTCCGGGACAGGAAGGCGGGCTCCCGCCAGACCTGCGGAGAGGCTTTCGGCGCCTTGGCGTTCTCGGCGGCTTCCTCGTCCTTTACCCGACCCTTTCTGCCTGTGGCCGTCTGCTTGGAGGGCGCCAGGGTAGCGGCCTCGTGGGCATAGCGGAAGGTCAGAGCGCTTCTCAGCTCCTCCATAGCCGTTTCCGGCATGGTGCCCAGGGTCTCCTGCCAGGCACAGCCTCCCCCGCCGCCCTCCGCCGTTTCTACAACGCAGATCTTCCAGGGATATGTGCTTGAATGGGTTTCCTGGGGCTTTCCTCCCAGGGCGTGAAGCTCCCCCGCTTCCGTGTGCCGGAGGGCCGCCAGAAGCACCCAGTCTCCCAGACAGCCTGCCTCCTGACAGAGCAGCTCTCCATCGTCCCCGGACTGACGAAGCACAATGTCCTTTAGCCGTCCCTCCAAATTCTTGGCGCTGTAGGTCATAATCAGCCGGTCTCTGGCCCGGGTCATAGCCACATACAGCACCCGCAGCTCCTCCGACACACTTTCCTCTGTCATCCTCACGGCAATGGCACGTTTGGCAATGGAGGGGTAGCGAATCCGGTTCACCGTATCCGCCACGGATAGTCCCAGTCCCAGCTCCTTATCGGAAAGGATCTGGGCACGAAGGCTTTCCCGGTTGAATTTCCGGGAGAGATTGCACAGAAACACCACCGGGAATTCCAGGCCCTTGGACTTGTGGATGCTCATAATGGTGACGCAGCCTCCCCCGGACGCTCCCTCCACAGTCAGTCCCCGGGCTTCCAGGGAGGTCAGGTAATCCAGAAATTGAGACAAATCCCTCAGGCTTCCCTTTTCGAAGTCGGCGGCCAGCTGATAAAAGGCCTGCAAATTGGCGCTTTTGGCCTCCCCTCCCGGCATGGCGGCGTAGACGCTGTCCAGCCGTGTCAGGCTCAGGCATTGCTGAAGCAGCACCGTCAGGGTGCAGCGCCTGGCCTCCTGGCGAAGGGCCTCCAGAGTACCGAGAAACGCTTTTGCCTTGGGAAGCTCTGAGGCCAGCAGTGCGTCATAGACGCTTCCCTTTTTTCTCCCACCCCGCAGCCGGGCCAGATCGTCGGCGGTAAAGCCGAAAATAGGGCTTGCCAAAGCGGCAATCAGAGGAATGTCCTGCCGCGGGTTCCATATGATTTCCAGGAAGGATCGGAACGTGCCGATTTCCTCCGTTTCCAGCAGATCGATTCCTCCGCCGGTGGCACAGCGGATGCCCCGGTTTTCCAGCTCCCGCTGGAAGTCTCCTCCCGCGCTGCCGGGAGAGCGAAGCAAAATCACAATGTCCTCCGGCTCCACCCGCTTCCAGCCCGTCTCGCATCGGATCTGGGTGCCATCGTGAAGCATTTTCTGTATCTTGTCCGCCACAAAGGCGGCTTCCTCACCGTATCCGTTCTCACCGGTGACCAGAGCGTACAGCTCCACTCCCGGCTCCGGCAGCGGTTCATGGGGAATCCCCTCCCGGAGGGCCTCCCCTTCGCCATAGGAAAGGCCGCCCACCTTGGGCCGCATACAAGCCCGGAATACGTCGTTTACCCCTTCCACAATCTCTCCCCCGGAACGGAAGTTGTGGCTGAGCAGCACCTTTCTTCCCTTCCCCGGTATGGCATCCTCAATGGTGCCGTAGGCGTGGTATTTTTTTAGGAAAATATCCGGATCCGCCAGGCGGAACTGGTAAATGGACTGCTTTACGTCGCCCACCAGAAAGCAGTTTTTCCTCTCCCAGGTCAGCGCCCGGAAAATGGCGTCCTGGACGCCGTTGGAATCCTGGTATTCGTCCACCATGATCTCCCGATACCGCGCGCCGATTTCCAGCGCCGCCCCGGTGGGGCCGCTGCGGGATTTTCCCATGAGCAAATCCAGGGTTTTATGCTCCAGATCCCCAAAGTCCAGAATCCGACGGCTCCGCTTTACGGTGGAAAAGCCCTGGTCAAACCGCTTCACCAGGGCAATCAGCGCCCGGACGCCGGAGGCGGCCTGGTTCATGTCGGAAAGCACCTGAGCGGAATCGTCCGTAAAGGCGCTGAGCTTTTTTGCCACGCCGGTTTTGCAGGCGTCCCGCACCGCCTTGATCCGCTCTTCCAGCTCCGGATTCGACTTCTTTCTGGGAAAGACCAGTCTTCCGTAGTCAACATTTCGCTTCCGGGAGATTTCGTCCCAGGTTTGCGCGCTTCTCAATTCTTCCAGCTGGTATACCGTATCCCGCAGGTTCGCCGAGGCCTTTTCCATACCTTCACAAGCCGCCGCTTCCTCGGCGCAGCCCTTCATCACCTTGATCTGGCAGTCCAGATAGCCGTGGAGATCGTCGATCAGATAGTGTCCCCACACCGTCTTCGCCGGATCGGTGATCTCCCCCATATCGGCGGCGTCAGCGCATTTTTTCAGCCAGTCCTCCGGATTCAGGTGGCAACGGGCACTGTCGTACACCTTTTGAATGATCTCCGGCACCAGCCGGTCATCCCGTCCCAGGCCCTGGGTATCCACCAGGGTACGGAAGTCCGGGTCCTCTCCGGCGTTTTCATAGGCCTGTTCCAGGAGATCCGTGAGGATCTCCTCCCGAAGCTCCTGACATTCGTTTTCATCCGCCATGCGAAAATCCGCCGCAATGTCCAGCCGGTAGGCGTATTCCCGAAGCAGGTCGCTGCAAAAGCTATGTACCGTGGAGATTTTTGTGAGCACCAGCCGCTGCATCTGCTTTTGCAGGTGCCGGTTCTCCGGCTCCTGGGCGATCCGCTCCGTAAGCTTGGCGGCGATCTTTCCCCGCAGCTCCGAGGCCGCGGCCTTGGTATAGGTGATGATTACAAATTCGTCCAGGTTGGCCGGATCCTTGGGGTCTGTCAGGTATCCCATGAGGCGATCCACCAAAACCTTGGTTTTTCCGGAACCGGCCGCGGCGGATACCAGCAGCTCTCCCCCACGGTCTTCCACCGCCTGACGCTGCTGTTTTGTCAGCTTATCTGCCATTCCCCTTTTCCTCCCTCCCGATGGCCTCCCAGAACTGCTGGGGCTTCATGGTCTTATAGTTTCTGCGTCCCTCCACCGTTTCCTTGTGGCAGATCACCCCGTAGGGGCAGTAAGCGCAGGCATCGTGGCTGGTTCCCCGGGTATAGGGATTGGGTTCCACGTTCCCCGAGGCGATATCCTCCACCATGGCCGCCAGGGTTTTAAAAATATAGTCTTTCAGCGCGGCAAGCTGTTCCCGGCTGGCAATGTCTCCGGAGAGGCTCCCGTCCTTTTTCACGGTGTAGTCCATCCGCCTGGGCTTTTCTCCCGGCTCCATGGCCTGCAGGACCCCTTCATCCTCCAGCAGCAGTCCCTTTCGCCTCCATTGTGCCAGCCGTTCCTGCTCCGCTTCTCCCTCGGTCAGCCTTCCATCCGTGGGAAGGAACGGAGCCCTCGCCGGGAAATACTGAACCCCCGCGGGTACCGGTCGGCTTCCCAGGGCCTCATGGCCGCTTTCCCGGAGGGCAAAGAGGTACAGAAGCATTTGCAGCCCCACCCCATTAAACACATCGCAGTAGTCAAAATCCTTCCTGCCGGTTTTGTAGTCCACAACCCGGTAGTAGACGCTTCCTCCGGAATGCCAGGTATCCATCCGGTCAATGAAGCCCCGCAGAATGGCGTTCATTTTTCTGTTTGGCACCGGGATAGCCGGAAGCCCGCCCTCTCCGCCGAAATCCACCTCAAAGTCCGCGGGTTCAAAGGCCGCCTCCCGCAGCTCCTGCCACAGCTCTCCCACCACCATGTCCAGCTCCTGGACGTTCCGGCGGAACAGGTAGGCAACCCGCTGGGAATCCAGGTCGCCGAACCGCTCTTTTGCGTATTCCTCACTGAACCGGTGGGCGATCTCCTGGGTTTCTTCCCGGGATACCCGATGGAAGCCCCCCAGCTCCTGCACTGTCTTACAGGTATGCTCCAAAACAGCGTGGACATAGGTGCCGAATTCCGCCGGATCGATCACCGCTTCCTTTCTCTCCCTGGCTTTTATGCCGTATTTCAGGAAATAGGACAGGCGGCATTCCGCCTGCCTGTCGATTTGCGAGGCGGACAGGTTTAAGGTCTCGCCGTAAAGCCTGCGGATGTTTTTCTCCTCCACCCTTCCCAGGGCATAATCCCTGCGGCGGCAGACGGACAGATAGTCCTCCCGGACATTCAGCTCCTCCGCTTCCCTCTCCCCATTCCACCGGGCCAGATACGCTCCCGCTTCAAAGGGATCCGCCCAGGCAAGACTCTGCCCCTCCGGGACGGCTTCCTCGCCGCCGGCCAGCTCCGCCAGCCGCCGGAAAACAAAGGAGGGCTGATCCCCAGCGGCGTAGACGCGAACGCTCTCCATGGCCCCGCAGAAGACGCCGTAGATTTCCGCGAATTCCGCCTGAACGCCCTCCATGGCGCCGCCTGTGAGGGGCACCCCCATTTCCCGGAGGGTGACCCGCTCCTGGTCTGTCAGCACGCCGGTGGAACCGGGATAGCCGGGCAGCTTCCCCTCTTCCGCGCCCAGGAGAATCAGATGCCTCTGCTGATTGCAGCGCATGGCCGTCACCGGCCCCAGCTGCACCGCATCCAGCACCGGCGGAATGGTGCCCACATCATACTGGCTCAGCAGCAGCCGAAGAAGCCGCGCAAAATGATCGCTGTCCCAATAGGTCTCCCCCAGCACGTCATACATCTGTTCCAGGGCGGACATCAGAATCTCCCACAGCTGGCCCAGAATCTGGGCCTCTCGGTTGTCACCGGCGGCGTCCAGCTCCTCTGCCATTTGTGCCAGACTCTTGTCCAGGGCAATGTCCCCCAGGAAGGCGTAGAGCGCCGTGACCTGCTCCCGCAGATTCTTCGCGTCCCGGAAGCCCTGCCGCAGCCGCTCCAGGGGTGTGACCACCAGGCTTCGGACATCGTTCAGCCAGGCGAGCTTCTCTTCCGATTCCTCCGTCTTCACGCCTCCGATGCCGTCAGGATGGTTTTTCCAGGGAGTCAGCCATTTCTGTCCCCGGATTCCCCAGAGAATCGCGTAGTTTTCCAGCTCGTCGCCTTCATCCGGGCTCAGGGGCGACAGAGCGGAGCGCAGATAGCGGAGAATGCTCCTCTGATCAAAGCCGCTTAACGCGGCATCCAGCGCCGTCAGCACCGTAGCGATGACGCTTTTCTGTAAAATCTCCTCTGTACCGGACTGGTAGACCGGAATGTGGCAGCGCTGGAAAATCAGCTCCACCAGAGGCAGGTATACCCCCATATCCGTACAGACCAGGGCAATGTCCCGGTAGCGGCTTCCCTGGGAGACCAGGGCGCGCACCTGCCTGGCCGCGTCCATGCTGACTCCGTAGGGTGACTGCCCCCGGCAGGCATGGAGTACGCCCCGGGCAGCGCCCCTGGAAATCTGTCCCTGGAAAAGGCCATTCCGCACGGAGGACAGCGGCAGCTCTTTTGGTGGCACGACCTCGATTTCCACCTGGATTCCGGCCCGATTCGCGCACCGCAGCAGCTCCTTTGCCGTGCTTCCCGCCTTTTCAAAGGCCAGCAGAGGGGAATCCGCCCGGTCGCAGTTTAAGCTGACGGTGACGCTGGGCGAAACCTGAATCAGATGCTCCAAAACCGCCAGGTTCTGCCTGGTAAAATCCGGGAATCCGTCTATGTAAAAGACATGCTCCTCTCCAAAGGTGCCCTCCTCCAGCTGCTCTAAAAGCCAGGTCATCTGATCTCTGGGATCCCGCTTTCCCCGGCTGCACAGGCTGTCATAGCCCTCCATCAGCAGAGAAAGCTCCTCCAGCTTCTGGGCAAGGCTTCCCTCCGTCTGTCCGGCGGCAGTCTTCAGATCCTGGGCAGTAATGCAGCAGCGCTTGAATTCATCCACGGCGCTGATCAGCCCGGTGAGAAATTCCGGCTGGGTCTCCACCGCGGCATAAGCCTTGAGCTGGCTGGAAAGCTGTCTTGCCGCGGCTGCCATCGCCACCACCCGGCCTCCGCCATCCAGGCACTCCCGGGCAGCGCTGCCCATGGCATCCGCTACCCGGCGGGCCAGACGGGTAAAGGACAAAACCTCCGCGTACCGGCTGGCCGTATCTCCCGCCGCCATACACAGCCGGCGCTCCGTATCGTGGGTAATCAGCTCCGGAACCATTAGGATCCGGTTGCCCTTTCGCTCCTGAATGTCCCGGGCGATCCGCTTGAGAATCACGCCGCGGTTTTCCGTCCAGTCCCGGCCCAGCAGCAGATGGAGCATACTACCCCCTCCTTCTTTCTTTTTCTGCATTGTACCACATTTCGCCCCTTCACGCAACGAAAGCCTACCTGGGGAAGAAATAATTTTCCACCCGGCCCAGGGCGTCCAGCAGATAAAACCGGACTTCGTATTCCTCCTCACCGGTCAGCGCGCCTGTGAGGGAGTCCGGGAAGCCCGCCCCTGCCGCCGTGTCCGCAAACCCTTCCGTAGTCGCGGGAACACAGAAGGTGGGAAATACCACGCACCACCAGTTATGTCCTTCCCCTTCCCCAATGACGATCCTGAGGGCTTCATAAACTCCCGCGGGCAGGGTGAAGGTATCATAATACCGGGTGTCAAAGGCTTCCCTGCACAATGAGACCACCGCGTCTCCGGAAAAGCCGGCTTTTTCCAGGGTCCCGTTGGCAACCGCCTGGATTTTGGCCAGGTTTTCCGTCAGGTAAGCCTTCGCCTGCTCCACATCTCCCAGACCCTTCAGATCCTCTTCCAGGCTTTTGATGACTGCGTCCCGCACCTGTAACTTTACCGCCTGATCCTCCCGGCTGTCGGAATTGGCTACAACGTGAAGCCGTATCAGCTCCTCGTTCAGCCGCTGCCGATCCGCCAGCAGTGTGCCGCCCCATACCGCAAGGGCCGCCACCAGACAAATCCCGAACCGTTTCATTGCTTTCTTCATAAAAATTACCGTCCATACTAAGATATCCTCAGTATGGACGGCGTCTTCCAGAATTATACAGGTTTGGCAACAAAAATATCCGGATAGTTTTCCTTCAGCATATTGCACACCACGGCGGCATATTCAAAGCTGGGCAGGATTCCAAAAACGGCGGAGCCGGAGCCGGTCATCTGCTGGTTCAGCGCTCCATAGCTGTGGAAAATGGACTTGATATAGTTCAGCTCCAAATGGTCCGCGGTGACGATTGGGTCGAAGACATTCCAGATGTTCTCCGCCACCCTGCCTAAGTCTCCGGAAAGCAGGGCGCTTTCCATGGCCTGATTGTCCGGCCGCTGGGGAATGGCCACCGTGTCGATCTTACGATACAATTCCGGCGTGGAAACGGAGAAGTCCGGCTTGCAGATCACGAAAAAGCAGTCCGGCATATCCGGCAGTCTGCGAACCCGTTCCCCTCGTCCCTCCACCATGGCCGTTCCGCAAAGGGTGCAGAAGGGCACGTCGCTGCCAACCTGCGCTCCCAGCTCCGCCAGGGCCAAAATGGACAACGGCTCTCCGTAATGTCGGTTCAGCGCCCGCAGGACAGCCGCCGCGTCCGCACTGCCGCCGCCCATTCCCGCGCCGGAGGGAATCCGCTTCAGAATCCGGATTTCCAGACCGTCGGGATCCTTTCCCAGGCTGTCGCAGTAGACCCTTGCCGCCTTCCAGGCAAGGTTTGTTTCATCGGTGGGAATGCCCTCCTTGGAGCAAAGGAGCCTCCAGGGCTTCCCGGTGCCGATGTCGATTTCAATATCATCCCGGACGGAGATGGTCTGCATCACGCTTTGCAGATCATGGTATCCGTCCTCCCGCTTTCCCAAAACGTCCAATGTCAAATTCAGCTTGGCAAAAGCGCCTTCGTATAAGGTGGTCATAGCTGTCCCTCACTTTTTGTGATTCAATATAGGATAGTATAGCGCAAATGGATGAACTTTGCAATCCGCATCCTGATAAAATCGAAAAATGCGCACATCCTATCCCTATCCGATGATGGAGGAGGGAGATTACTTTGGATACCATCGCACTGATACTGTCTATTTTAGGCTGCGTCAACTGGGGTCTGGTGGGTATTTTCCGGCTGGATCTGGTTGCCTGGCTGTTTGGCGGTTCCGGATCCCTGTTCAGCCGTATCGTGTACACCGTAATTGGTCTTGCGGGACTGTGGTGCATTTCCTTTCTGTTTCGAAGGAAAACATTTACAGACGGCGACTAAAAGATGAGGCCGCCTCACGATTATGTGGGGCAGCCTTATTTTTTAAGGGAAGCTCTGATTCATTCGACAAGAGCTGACTTCTGTAAGATTTTGACACAGCCGAAAGTTCTGAAATTGGAGGAATACTGTATGTATTTCCCAATTTCAGAACTGCACGGATGGGGCAAAAGATCCACTGCTCAGCCGAAGGCGAATGATTCAGAGGTTTCTTAATTATAGCAGCGGATCATGCAGCTAACTTCCTGATCGCCGTATTTGGCGATAACGGAGGTGGTGCCTGCCTGCAGGGCCGTCACATTGCCCTCCTCGTCCACCTTGGCGATATAGGGATGCTCACAGCTCCATTCCACATCCGTGGGCTGCAAATCACAGTCCAGCTCCAGCTGGAACTCATAATAGACCTTCAGCCGAATGTCCGACTTCTTCAGCTTCAGCTCCACCGCCGGACGGGGCTGGGTCTCCGGCTCCGTAGCCGCTGTGGTGGCCACGGTGGGAGGCTCTGTCTCCTTGGAGAAGTTGCAGGTCACCAGACAGGGCATCTCGATTTCACCGCAGATTACATTGATGACCGTTTCGCCCTCGCCCACCGCCGTCACCTGGCCGTCCTCGCTGACGGTGGCAATACTCTCATCGGCGGAGACAAAGTACAGCTTGTCCGTGGTGTTCTCGGGCAGCACATGGACATTGATCAGGAACTTCTGACCGGGATTGACCAGCTCCGCGTCTCCCGTGGCAGAACCGCTGAGCAGCGCCAGGCTTTCACAGGGGATGGTGGGTTCGGTGGTCTCCGCAGGGGTGGTCTGCACGGTAGGCGCCGCCGTAGATGCCGCAATCGGCTCCTTGTCTCCCCTTCCGGGCAGATAGAACCGGAAGAAGAGGAACGCAGCGGCAATCAGCAGCAGGGCGATCAGCGCGGTGAGCAGCACGATCAAAGCGGTATGCTGCTTGGGCGGCTCTTCAAGGTCATCCTCCTCGTACAGATCCCGGTCCGGCTTTTCCGGAGGGGCTCCGGGGCCAACATTGGCCTCGTCAAAATCAAAAATTTCCCGCTTTTTCTGGGGCTGACCACCCGATTTGGCGTCCGTTAACAGTTCGTCCATCATCAGCTCGCCGCTGAGCATATTCGCCGCCTCATCCCGGGTGCAGCCGCAAATAGGACAGCGCTGAGCAGTATCGGGATACGTTGTCCCGCAGACATCGCAAATAATTTTACCCACAATAGGTACCTCCAATCCGTTTCCAGACTTGCTATCTTCTACAATGCGACATTATACCACGCTTTTCCAGAGAATACAACTACAAAAGTGTTGCTTTTTTTGCCATTTTATTTTATGATATATGGGTTAAGGAGGCGATCAATTTGTCCGATCCAAAACTCATCTCTCCTTTGCTGGATGGATTCGCCATGGGGACTCCCATGAGCAGTCACGACGGCGTCCAGTGCTGTCCCGCAATCCGAGAAAACTCAGAAAAGAAATACATAGTCAAAATCATCTCCATTCCCGCCTCTCAGGTTCAGATGGACGCTCTGCTGCTGGCGGGCGCCTACCGGGATCCGGCGGATGCCATGGACTACTTTAAAACCGTAGGCAATGACGTGATCAAGGAGGCCGAGTTCCTTCAGAAGCTTTCCAAACTGGAGGGATTCCTCAGCTATGAAAGCTGGCAGATGGAGCCCATCACCAGCAAACGGCTGGGCTATCAGGTCTACCTGGTGGGTACCTACAAGCGCTCTCTGGAAAAGCACGTCCGGCGCAATCCCGTGACCCATCTGGAAGCGGTGAATCTGGGACTGGATCTTTGCTCGGCCCTTTCCGTCTGCCGGGAGGCCGGCGCCCTTTATGTGGATCTCAAGCCCAACAACGTTTTTGTGTCCGGCAAAAAGGAGTACCGCATCGGCGATCTGGGCTTTGTCCAGATGGACGCTTTGAAGTACACCGCGCTTCCGGACAAGTACCGCAGCGTCTATACTCCGCCGGAGCTTCACGACCCCATGGCTTCCCTGAATCTCACCGCCGACACCTACGCGGTAGGCATGATCCTGTATCAGCTGTATAACGAGGGTCAGCTTCCCTTCCGGGACAAGGCTCCGGAGGAGGTGCTTCCCTCTCCCGCCAACGCGGACTATGAGCTGGCGGAAATCATCATGAAGGCCATCCATCCCGATCCTGCCCAGCGCTGGACGGATCCCAAGGATATGGGCAAGGCCCTGGCCGGGTATATGCAGCGAAACGTCATCAACGACACGCCCATCACTCCCTACACCGCTTTGGAGCTTCCTGCGCAGGAGCCCTCCGGGGAGGAGACCATCCGGATTCCCGCCGTGGTCGGTGCGGCTGCTGAGACAGCGGAGGAGGCATCCGGGACGGACACGGCCGGGGAAGCGCCGGCAGCGGATCCGGAACCCTCCGATTCCGACGAAACCCTTCCCGGTGAGGCGGATGCCAATACCCTTATGCCCCATGAAATGTCCGACGAGCTTTCCAAAATCATGGAAAAGGCGGAGGATCTGATTTCCCATGAGACGCCGGAGGGTGTCACCGTCCCCGAGATTCCGGAGCAGCCGGATCCCTTCGCCTTTGTCGTCAAAAACTTCGACGAGGTAGACGATACCGATGTACCCTTCGATCCTGTTATGAATGAGGAGCGGGATCGAAAGGAGGAAGAAAAGCAGCGGCAGAAGGCCCTCAGGGCAAAAGCCCGGAAGCGCCGGGTAAAGAAGCTTTTGTCCACCCTCATTACCCTGATCATTCTGGCCGCCATCGGCTTTGCCGGCTTCTGGTATTACCAAAATCAATATCTGCAAAGAATTGATGCCCTCCATGTCACCGGCGACCGGAACCAGCTTACCGTCACCGTGGACAGTGAGATCGATCCCTCCCTGCTGACCGTTGTCTGTTCCGACAGCTACGGCAACGTGAAGACCCAGACCATGACGGCTCAGGGCATTTCCTTCCCGGATCTGCTGCCCAACTCCATTTACCGGGTGGAGCTGCAAATCCAGGGCTTCCACAAGCTGGTGGGCCAGACCTCGGATATCTTCACCACCGATACCACCACCCGCATTGTTTCCTTCACCGCCGTTACCGGTTCCGTGGACGGCTCTGTAATGCTGAACTTTGCCGCGGACGGCCAGGAGCCTGAGGAATGGACCGTGGTCTATCAGACAGAGGGTGAGGAGGAACAGCGGCAGAGCTTTACCGGCCACTCTGTCTCCATCAACGGTCTTTCCGTAAGCAAGGTCTATACCTTCACCCTGGAGGCCGGAGAAGACCTGTCCCTCAGCGGCAACACTTCTCTGGAATTCATGGCCTCCCGGCTGATTCTGGCCCAGAACCTGGCCATCACCTCCACCGGCAGCAATGACATGACCGTCCACTGGAATGCCCCCGGCGACATTGTGGTGGACAGCTGGAATGTCCGCTGCTACAGCGACTCCGGCTATGAGGAGCAGCGGACGGTGACGGACACCGAGGTCTATTTCTCCGGCGTGGATCCCACCCAGAGCTATACGGTGGAGGTCACCGCCTCCGGCATGACCCAGGCCGCCCGCACCAGCATCACTGCCAATCCCATTCTCATCACCGCGTTCCACGTGGATGACACCGATTCCGATGGTCTAACCCTGACCTGGGAGCATTCCGGTGCCGCGCCCTCCGGCGGCTGGCTGGTGATTTACACCATCGACGGCAGCGAAGGCTCCAGCGTAATCAAATGCGACAGTCCCAGTGCTTTCATTTCGCCCCAGCTTCCCGACGCGGAGTATCAGTTTACCGTTCACGCCGCGGACTCCACCTCCATTTTCGGCAACATCTACAGCTACACCTCTCCGGAGGCGCCGGACTTCTCCTATGAGGAAAGCGGCCTTTCCGCGGAGAATATCGAGGCCCATTTGGTAAAGACCCCGGAAAAAGAGGATTGGCAGTTTGACGGCATGAGCGACGACGACTTTACCGACCAGTTCCAGGTTGGCGAGGGCATTTCCATTGTCCTCCACGGCACCACGAATTTCCATCTTCTTGGGTACGAGCTGAACATCCTGTATGTGATCGAGGATGCCCATGGAAACGTGCTGCCGGAGTACACCTCCCAGGATAGCGACTGGTGGAAGGAGCTTTGGTATGCCGGTGATTATCACTACGGCGAGCTGGACGTTCCTACGATTCCCCAAACCAGCGGAAGCTATAAGCTAAAAGTATATTTTAATGGCATGAAGGTCACATCTCTGGACTTCACCATTGCTGAGTAACCCGCTTCCCCGCTGCTATGCAGGCAGCGGGGAAAGCCTTCCTGGGAGGTGCTTGTGATTTCGCACAAAGATCACATAATGTTTTTGATTTCCCATTGGGAAAACCTCTGATTTGTTTTAAGATCCTTTTAATGTTCACACATTCCGGAAAAAACATGCTATAATGCAAGCACCATCAAGAGCCTGAAGCGGTTCAGAAAAAGGAGCGGTACAATGCGGGGAAAAAGTCATCGCATGCTTGGTGAATATCTGGTTGCGCATTATATGGAGGGCATTCCCCAGCGGTATCAAAAGGCCTTTCTCTTTGGCTGCATTGAGCCGGACCGGAATCCCGCCACGTATATAAAGGGTTCCATCCATTACCAGTGGCTGCGGGGCCACAATTATCTGAACGCCCGTTCCTTCATGCGTCACATCGCCCGACGTCTGGAGTCCAAGGATCAGCTGAACCTGTTTGACTACTACACCCTGGGAAAGCTGATTCACTATACCACCGATGCCTTTACATATGCCCATAACGATATGTTCACCACCAACCTGGGAGATCACCGGGAATATGAGGCCGCCCTTCAGGACCACTTTCTCAGCTACATCCAAAGTGACCCAAAGATCACCCGCGA
Organism: Clostridiales bacterium UBA3259; assembly: GCA_002362625.1. Next base: position 46,592 of record DEUP01000001.1, on the reverse strand, counting down.
AAACGCCCGCTCCATTATGGAGGCCATTTACCGCTATCACAAGGTCTACTGCACGCTCCCGGCAAACATCCACACCGATGCGAAATACGCCCTGCGGGCCTGCTGCTGTGTGCTGGCCGTTCTGTTTCTTCCTCCGATTATTTGAATTTAGGAGCGTTCAATCATGTTCAAAACCCTGTTTTTCTGGGGACTGGATGGAACGGCAGCAGCAATTTTGCTGCTGCCGGTCTTCTGCCTGTTAAATAAACACTGCTTTCACAATAAGCGGAAAACGGTCTGGTATTTTTTTCTGGCCTTGTATCTCTGCGCCGTCTATGTGGTGGTGGGACTTCCGGATATCCGGTATGTCCGGCTGGATTTTAACATCAACCTGAAGCCCTTCGCCTATATGTTTTCCGCTTATAAATCCTCCCTGCTCAATGTTGCTCTGTTCGTTCCCCTGGGCTTCTTCCTGACCGTGCTATGGAAGCGCTTTGGGAAGGTCTGGTGGACGGTTTTGTTTGGATTCTTCACGTCCCTGACCATTGAGCTGCTGCAAATTTTTACGTATCGGGCCACGGATGTAAATGACCTGATAACCAATACCCTTGGCACCCTTGTGGGCTGGCTCTTCGGGTGTCTTGCCCTTCGCCTGATTCCAGAGCTGAAGCCGGAGGACGACATTCAAACTGTATTTGCCATCTGCGCCATCAGCTTTGGCGTCATGTTCTTTCTGCATCCCTTTCTGGCGGATGCCTTTGAGCCGCTTCTCTACCCTCTTTTGTAACCCTATGCCGCCCTCCGTGATTACCGAAAATCACCGAAGGCGGTATTTTTTATTTCCCCTCAATCATTTTATCCAAATCATTCGTTATAGTAAGTAAGAAGCGCTTCTGGAGGAAACACACAATGGATGCAGACAGATGGATAGAAAGGATCGTCCAGGGCGATGAAGGCGCACTGGATGAACTGGTCGAAGCCTTTTACCCGGAGATCCTGCGCTACTGTCTTTGGCATGCCCCAACCCCAACCCTGGCCGAGGACGCCGCCCAGGAAACCTTTCTCAAGGCCATCCGCTATTTTGACCGGTATGTCCACAGAGGGAAATTCAAGGCCTTTTTGTACCAAATCGCCGCCAACACCTGCATCGACATGAAGCGGAAAAAATACCTGACGGAAACCTCCTTTGAGGATATTCCCACGGAACTGGCCGATCCCGGTTCGCCTCTGGAACAGCTTCAATCGGAACTGCGCTTTCGGGAACTGGTGAGGCAACTGCCGGAGGACACTCGGGAATTGGTGATTCTGCGCTATGGTCAGGATCTGACCCTGCGGGAAATTTCCCAAGTCACCGGTCTTCCTCTGCGAACAGTCCAGTCCAAACTCCGCTCTGCCTTAAAAAAGCTGAAAAAGCAATTGGAAGGAGGCTGACCCCATGACAAATCACGAACTGGAAACCCAATTAAAAAACGCGCTGCACAGCGCCGACGCTCCCGTCCGCCCTGCCCATATACGGGAAACCCTGTCCCTCGCGCAGATCTCCCTTGCCAGGAAGACCGCTCCGAAAAGGCTGTCCTATTGGGGTTTTCTGGGCACCCAAGTACGGTTCATCGGCTGGAAGATATGGCTGTATCAGGCCGTCACCCTGATGCTTCTCACCGGCGTGGTCTTTTCCTTGTTCCTTTCCTTTACGGACAATTCCAAATCCGTCGGGATTCTGCTGAGCGGCTGCTCCTTTCTGATTTTTTTGACAGCACTGCCCTTCCTTTATCGTTCCAGGCGATATCAGATGATCGAGGTGGAAATGGCCGCAAAGGTTTCCGGGAGCAAGCAGCTTGGGGCCAAGCTGCTGATCATCTGCATCGGTGACCTGTCTATGCTTTGCAGCCTCTTCTGCTTCGCTCTGGCAAGAACCGACCTGGAGCCCGGCAGCGTGCTGCTGTGTCTGCTGCTGCCCTTTCTTGCCTCCGCCAGCGGCCTGCTGTATCTCATAGGCCACACGCCGGGTGCAAAGCTGATGCAAAACAGCGTTGTGGTCTGTGGGAGCCTGTTTCTTGGGTCTGCCCTGCTGATGGATCTTCCTCCCATTTTCCTTTCTTCGAAAGCCTATCCCCTGTGGGCCTTGGTCTGTATCCTCCTGGCCCTTTCCTGCGTTTTCCAAACCCATGGCATTTTTCATGACTCTTCCTATGAAGAGGTTCAGCTATTATAAGAAAGGATGAAAAGAACATGGAGTTGTCCATTCAAAATGTGACCAAGCAATTTAAAGACAAAACCGCCGTTCAGGACGTTTCCCTCACCCTGACCCCTGGCGTCTGGGGCTTACTCGGCGCCAACGGCGCCGGAAAAACCACCCTCATGCGCATCGTGGCCGGCATCATGAAGCCCACCTCCGGTCAGGTGCTCTATGACGGCATTCCCATTGACCTTCTGGGGGAAGGCTACCGGGAGATATTTGGATACCTGCCCCAGGAATTCGGGTTCTACCCGGAGTTTACGGTATCCGACTACCTTCACTATATGGCCGCCCTGAAGGGCCTTCCCCGTCAGGACAGCAAGGAAAAAATCCAGGCGCTTTTAGAGCAGCTTACCCTGACCGAAGTAGCGAACAAGAAGATCATCAAGCTGTCCGGGGGCATGAAGCGCCGTGTGGGAATCGCTCAGGCCCTGTTGAATGACCCGGAGGTGCTCATTCTGGACGAGCCTACCAGCGGCCTGGATCCCGGAGAACGGGTGCGCTTTCGCAATCTCCTGTCTGAATTTGCCCATGACCGGATTGTGCTGATCTCCACCCATATTGTGTCGGACGTGGAGTATATCGCGACTTGCAACGCCGTCATGAAGGACGGGAAGCTCCTTGCCACGGGAACCACGGAGGAACTGGTCAAAATGGTGAAAGGAAAGGTCTATACCGGCAGCATCCCCGTGGAAGCGCTTGCGCGGTATGAAAAGGAGCTGCCCATTATCAACCTGCGCAACGAGGACGCCGCCACCGTCTCCATCCGCTATCTTGCGGACGGCCCCCGTACCCCGGATTCCAAAGCGGCGCCTCCCCGGCTGGAGGACCTGTACCTGTATCTGTTTCCCCAGGAAAATAAGGAGGCGAAGTGAAATGGGCCTGTACCGTGTGGAATTGAAGCGGCAGCTGAAAACCCGTTCTGTCCGGCTTCTGCTTCTGTTTTCTCTGCTGATAACCTTTGTGTTCGCATACTGCCCCATCTCCTTTGTAGAATACGCCTACGAAGAAAATGGTCAGGAAACCCTTGTCAAAGGGATGGATGCCATTTCCATGCGCAAGGAGGCATGGAAAGCCTACTCAGGCGAAGTGACGGAGGAAAAAATCGCCGCCGCTCTGGCCCAATACCAGGAAAGCTATGCCCAATACGGCGAAGACGGTATGTGGTTTGATATGCCCGACAGTGAATACTGCGAGAAAATCGCCCCCATTTCCAGTCTGGTCTATCGTCTGCGGGAGGTAAACGCCGATTCCAAAACCGGCGCGGCGCCAAGCTATCAGGAGCTGACGGAAGAAGACGCGCTGCGTTTTTACGACCGGTGCGTCCAGCGGCTGGACGATGTGCTGCGGATGGAGCAGTCCGCCCACCCCGCCGCCGTCCGTCAGGCGAAGGCGCTTTATTCCACCGTGGAAATGCCCTTTACCTATTATCCCGGCTTCAATACCGACGCCCTGGACTACCAGGTTATACTTACATTTGTTCTTACCATCGTTGGCGCGCTTATCGCCGCCCCCATCTTTTCCAGCGACTATCAGACCGGCTCAGACAATATTCTCCGCTGCGCCAAATACGGCCGGACGCCTCTGGCTCTGGCAAAAATCAAGGCCACGCTGACCATTACCTCCCTCATGTATCTTATCTGCATGAGTATCTACCTGCTGGTGGAAGGCTTCGCCTTTGGCTGGGACACCCTGAAAACCTCTGTCCAGCTCATTTGGAGCGCATCCAGTCTGCTCCCCATAACCATCGGCCAGCTGATGCTGCTGGGCGCGGCTGTCGGTCTTCTCGCTTTTCTTGCCACGGTTTTGTGCATCCTGTTTCTCTCCGCCGTTTGTAAATCCGTATACGCCTCCTCTTCCCTGTCTCTGCTTCTGTGCATGCTTCCCATCCTGACCTACTCCCTTTTGCCCGAAAGGATAGACCTGTGGGTTCGCTCTTTCCTGCCAGACGGCGGCATCGGATTGGCCAACAGCTTCCTCTATGAGGTGCTTTTCCTCAATTTCCTGCACCTGGGCGATCTGTCCCTCTGGTATCCCTTCGCCCTGCTCCTCGGCAGCGTTCTGGAAATTCCCCTTTGGCTCTGGGCGTCCGTTCACGCTTATAAGCGGCGCCATCTGTAAAAAACGGCCTCCGGAGATCGGAGGCCGCTTCCATATATCAGGATAAATAGGTAATCTTCGCGGTGGGCCCAAAGGTTCTTGGCGTCACCATGGTGTCAAACTGGATGATAACCCCTTCCTGCCCCCTGGGAATGCCGATGACGCTGCCCTCTCCGAACACCGGATGCAAGACCCGTTTGCCGATCAGCTCGCTGGGCTGCTCCGGGCGGGAATCCACGTCCTCCGTCCGGCGGATCTGCTCCAGAGCCCGCTCTTCCAGCTCCGGGTCAAGGGGAACGGCGTATTCTACGTTCTCTTTTTCGGCGTTGAACAGGAACCGGCTGGGATACCGGAAGGAGCCGTCATAATTGGTTCCCGCCGCGTCGGAAAGGTACAGCCGATCCCTGGCCCGGGTGAAGGCAACGTAGCACAGCCGCCGCTCCTCCTCCAGCTTTTCCCGGGTATTGGCCCGCTTGCCGGGGAATATCCCCTCGGACATGCCGCACAGGAACACCACCGGGAATTCCAGGCCCTTGGCGGCGTGGATGGTCATGAGCTTCACCGCCTGGGCCTTTTCCGTCTGATCCATGTTGGTAAAGAGGGCCGCGTGATCCAGATAGTTTCCTAAGGTAACCTCCTCCCCCGCCTTCCGCTCGAAGTCGTAGATGGCCTGCTTCAGCTCCGCCAGGTTGTCAAGCCGCTCTTCCTCGCCGCAGGAGCGGAGCATGTCCTCATAGCCGCTTTCCGCTAAAATACCCGCCAACAGATCTGTCAGATCCATTCCGTCAAAGATAGCCCGGTACTTTTCAATGAGCCGCACATATTCCTTGGCCCGGCACCGGTGGAACAGCTCTGTTTCCAGATTCGTCTTCAGCGCTTCATACAGGCTGCACTGGTTCAGCGCCGCAAACTCCTTCAGCGCCCCAATCCGGGTGCGGCCCACGCCCCGGCGGGGCTCATTCACCGTCCGCAGGAAGCTGATATCGTCTCCGGAATAGATCATCCGCAGATAGCACAGCACATCCTTGATTTCCTTCCGCTTATAAAATTCCACGCCGGAATACAGCACATAGGGAATTTTGTTCCGGATCAGGGATTCCTCCACCGTCCGGGAAACATAGTGGGCACGGTAGAGAACGCCCATGGCGGAATAGGGCACGCCCCCGTCATGGAGGGCCCGCATGTTGGCCGTCATCCAGTCCGCTTCCAGCTGGCCGGTTTTGGCGTGGAAGTAGAGGGGCTTTTTATCGTCAGGCCGGACAGCGGTGAGCTGCTTTTTCAGACGATCCCGGTTTTTGTCAATCAGGGCGTTGGAGGCGGTGAGGATCTGAGGTATGGAGCGGTAGTTGGTGTTTAAGTATATGGTTTTGACGTTTTCATGACGGCTGTCAAATTCCAGTATGAACTTTACGTCCGCGCCCCGCCAGGTGTAAATGGTCTGATCCGGGTCGCCCACCACAAACAGATTCTTGTGGTACCCGGAGAGAATGTCCGCCAGGGCGTATTGATCCTTGTCAATGTCCTGAAACTCGTCCACCATAATGTATTCCAGCCGGGACTGCCACTTCTCCCGGGTTTCCCTGTCCTGCTCCAAAATATACAGGGCAAAGTAGATAAGATCGTCAAAGTCCAGCCCATAGCACTTTCTCTGCTCGTAAAAGTAGCGGTACATGACCTTATCCTTCAGGGTCGTTGCCTCGGCGGACAGCGTCCTCAGCCGCTCCGGGTCTCCAATCAGGGTCTTCACATACCCACGACCGCCTTTTCTCCAACCGATATGGTCGATGGCCTCCTTCACCGTCAGCTCCCGGCTGGTGATCCCCAGATCCTCAAACACCGTGCGCAGCATGGCTTCCTTGTCCTCTTCGTCCAGAACGATAAAGGTGGTGGGATACCGCACCACATGGCAGTCTTCTTTGAGAAGGCCCACGCAGAAGCCGTGGAAGGTGGTGATCCTGCCCAGATCCTGGTCGGGAAGGGTTCGTCGGATCCGCTTTTTCATCTCCGCCGCCGCCTTGTTGGTGAAGGTGACGCAGAGAATGTTTGCCGTGGAAATGCCCAGCTGATCCACCAGGTACATATACCTAGCCGTCAGGGTTTTCGTCTTTCCGGAGCCGGCTCCCGCCACCACACGAATGCACCCTTCCGTTGTGGTTGCAGCCTCCAACTGCTGGGGATTCAAGTCCTTTAAATAATCCATTGCGCCGCCTCCCATTTTTTGTGGTTATTATAGCATACTTTCTGTCCAATGGAATGGGTACAATTCTCTTTCCGCAAAATTTCTTTCTTTTTTTCATTCCCCTCTTGCATTTTTCCACCAGCCGTGCTACAATGTCCACAGCACCCGGACTTGGAGGAAAAACACAATGGTTATCACCTCTAGCGCTGCATACTTTTATTTTAGCTATTACTTTTTTGGAAGAAAAAGGTAATAGCAATTTGTGCTGCTCAGATTTCGGGATATAAAGCGTAATTACAACGCCGCACGAATTGCCGTGCGGCGTTATTTTTTAGGAGATGTTACTTATGATTGCCATTTTAAAGCATGGAACCACCCCTGCCCAGCTTCAGCATCTGGTTGGCTGGCTGAAAACCATGAATTTGGACGTCCACATTTCCGAAGGCTCCGAAGTGACCGTTCTGGGCCTCATCGGCGACACCAGCCGGGTGGACATGGATCTTCTGAAAAGCCTGGAAATGGTGGATTCTGTCAAGCGGGTATCTGAGCCTTACAAGCAGGCAAACCGGAAATTCCATCCCAAGGATACCATCGTCACCGTGGGCAATGCCCGGATCGGCGGCGGCTACTTTGCCGCCATTGCCGGCCCCTGCTCCGTGGAATCCGAGGAGCAGATCATTGAGGTTGCCCAGGCAGTGAAGGCCTCCGGCGCCACCATTCTCCGGGGCGGCGCTTTCAAGCCCCGCACCTCTCCCTACGCCTTCCAGGGCATGAAGGGCGAAGGCATCCGGCTGCTTCTGGAAGCCAAAAAAGCCACAGGCCTTCCCATCGTCACGGAGATCATGAACATCTCCACCCTGGATCTGTTCGCTGACGTGGACATCATCCAGGTGGGTGCCCGGAACATGCAGAACTTCGACCTTTTAAAGGAGCTTGGTAAGACCAACAAGCCCATTTTGCTCAAGCGCGGCCTGGCGAATACCATCCAGGAGCTGCTTATGAGCGCCGAGTACATCATGAGCGAGGGCAACGAAAATATCATCCTCTGCGAACGTGGCATCCGTACCTTTGAAACCGCCACCCGGAACACCCTGGATCTGTCCGCCGTGCCGGTGCTTCACAATCTGACCCACCTGCCTGTGGTGGTGGATCCCAGCCACGCCACCGGCAAGGCAAACCTGGTAGCTCCCATGGCCTACGCCGCCGTTGCCAGCGGCGCCGACGGTCTGATGATCGAGGTTCACAACAATCCCGCCTGCGCTCTATGTGACGGCGCGCAGTCCCTGACCCCGCCCCAGTTTGACGAAATCGCCCACCACATTAAGAAGATCCGTGAGGCCATCCAATGAAGGTAGGAATTTTAGGACTTGGGCTGATCGGCGGCTCTCTGGCCCGGGCTTACGCCCTGGAAGGACATACCGTCTACGCCGCCGAAAAGGACGAAAATATGCTTTCCTTTGCTATGCTGGCGGGAGCCGTCCACGGGCGGTTGGACGAAACGACCATCCCTCAATGTGATTTGATTCTGCTGGCCATCTATCCCGGCGGCAGCGCCGCCTGGCTGGAAGCAAACGGTTCTCTCATTTCCAGAGTTACCCTGGTCATGGACTGCTGCGGCACCAAGGAAGAGATTTGCCGCCGGTGCTTCCCTGTGGCTAATCGGTATGGCTTCACCTTTGTGGGCGGCCACCCCATGGCAGGCTCTCAGTTTTCCGGCTTTAAGTACAGTCGTGCCGACTTGTTCGATGGAGCGCCTATGGTACTGGTCCCCCCGGTATTTGACAATATCCTTCTTCTGGATCGGGTGAAAAAGCTGCTGGATCCCTGTCATTTTGGCTTCTTCTCCGTGACCACCGCCCAGCAGCATGACAAAATGATTGCCTTTACCTCCCAAATGCCCCACATCTTAAGCAACGCCTTTATCAAGTCCCCCACAGCTCTAAGCCACAAGGGCTTCTCCGCCGGAAGCTACAAGGATTTGACCCGGGTCGCCTGGCTCAATCCCCAGATGTGGGCAGAGCTGTTCCTGGAAAACCGGGAAAATCTGCTCTTTGAGCTGGATCAATATATCGGAAGCCTTTCCGCCTACCGGGAGGCCATTGAAAAAGAGGATATGGATACCCTCACCGCTCTGCTGGAGGAAGGCAAGCAACGCAAAGAGGAGGTGGACGGATGAAGACCGTTACCGTCAGCGCATCCAAAACCTATGATATCCGCATTGGCTCCGGCGTCATGGGTACCCTTGGCCAGGCCGTTAAGGCCCTGGGCAAGGCGGAAAAGGTGTGCGTCGTCAGTGAAACCACCGTTTTCCCCCTCTTCGGGGAAACGGTCAGATCCAGCCTGGAACAGGCCGGGTTTCAGGTGGAAACCTTTGTCTTTCCCGCCGGAGAGGCCAGCAAAAATGGCCAGACCTTCCTCAGTCTGCTGGACTTTCTGGCTCAGAAGCAGCTCACCCGTTCAGACATGATTGTTGCTCTGGGCGGCGGTGTGGTGGGAGACCTGGCAGGCTTCGCCGCCGCCAGCTTCCTCCGTGGGATCCGGTTTATCCAAATCCCCACCACCCTGCTCGCCGCGGTGGATTCCTCCGTGGGCGGCAAAACCGCCATTGACCTGTCCGCCGGGAAAAACCTGGCCGGTGCCTTCTGCCAGCCAAATCTGGTGCTGTGCGACACGGATGCCCTGCTGTCTCTCCCGGAGGACATCTTCCGGGACGGCTGCGCGGAGGTCATCAAGTACGGCGTTCTCTATGACCCGGAATTATTTTCCCACCTGGAAGCAAAGGGGCTCTCCTTTGACCGGGAGGCCGTTATCACCCGGTGCGTGGAACTGAAACGGGATGTAGTTGCCGAGGACGAATTCGATACGGGCAGCCGAATGAAGCTGAACCTGGGCCATACCATCGGCCACGGTGTGGAGGCTGTCAGTGAATTTTCTCTTTCCCACGGGAAGTCCGTTGCCATCGGTATGGCCATCATCGCCAGAGCCGCTGTAAAATACGACATGTTCTCCCAGGAGGACTGCGACCGTCTTTTGCAGGTTCTCCATACCTTCGGTCTTCCCACAGCCACGGAATATAGCCCGGCTTCCCTCTACACCAGCGCCCTTTCCGACAAGAAGCGCTCCGGCGGTCAGGTGAAGCTCATTGTTCCCCGGGCCATCGGCCGGTGCGACATTCTTCCCATTCCCGTGGAAGCCCTAAAAGACTGGATTCAGGCAGGTCTATGATATGGATATCACCATTTATCCCGGAACTCTTTCCGGAACCGTAACCGCCATTCCCTCCAAATCCCAAGCCCACAGGTTACTAATCTGCGCCGCCTTTGCGGACAGGGAAACCACTCTCCTCTGCCCGGAAACCAACCGGGACATTGAGGCCACCGCCGACTGTCTCCGGGCCTTGGGCGCGGAGATCTCCCACACTGAGAAAGGTTACCTGGTCAAACCCATTTCTTCTGCGCCGGAAGCGGCAATCCTACCCTGCCATGACAGCGGCTCTACCCTGCGCTTTCTGCTCCCGGTAGCCGGCGCCCTGGGGGTGGACACCACCTTCCAGCTGGAAGGACGGCTTCCAGAACGTCCCCTTTCCCCTCTGTGGGAGGAACTTACGCGGATGGGCTGTCAGCTCAGCCGTCCCACGCCCCATACCATCCGCTGTCAGGGACAGTTAAAGGCCGGGAATTATACCATTGGCGGCAGCGTTTCCAGCCAGTTTATCACCGGTCTGCTTCTGGCCGCCGCTCTAATCCCTGGGGAAAGTCACATTTCCATCACCGGGAAGCTGGAATCCAAGCCCTATATCACCATGACCCAGCAGGCCATGGCCCTGTTTGGATGCAATACTGAGAATTTTACCGTTCACGGAGGGCAAAAACTCCACTCTCCCGGCACCCTCACTGTAGAGGGGGATTGGAGCGGCGGTGCCTTCTTCCTGGGAGCCACCGCTCTGGGAAACGCTGTAGAGGTGAAAAATCTGTCTCCGGATTCTCCCCAGGGAGACCGGGCCATTTTGGAGCTTCTGCCAAAGCTGGAAAACAGAGCGGTTATTTCCGCCGCCGATGTTCCGGATCTCATTCCCATCCTCGCCGTGGTGGCCGCCTGTAAGAAGGGCGCGGTCTTTACCGATATCCGGCGGCTTCGCTTGAAGGAATCCGACCGGGTAGCCTCCATCGTCCATATGCTCACCGCATTGGGCGGGAAAGCGGAAGCGGATGAAAACACCCTGACCATCTGCGGCACCGGGCTGATTGGCGGAACGGTAGAGAGCCGGAACGATCACCGCATCGCCATGGCCGCCGCCATTGCCGCCACTGTGTGCAAGGAACCGGTAACCATATTGGGCGCGGAATGCAGTGAAAAATCCTATCCCCAGTTCTGGGGAGAATACGCCCGGTTAGGAGGACATTATGAGCAGTACCTACGGTGAAAATCTGAAGCTCGCCATTTTCGGCCAGTCCCACGGCCTTGCCATCGGCATGACCCTGGACGGAATCCCGGCGGGACTGCCTGTGGATGCCGACCGCCTCCAAGCCTTCTTAAACCGCCGTGCTCCGGGACAGCGCGACTACGCCACCCCACGGAAGGAAGCCGACAAAGCGGAATTCCTGTCCGGCATTCTGGATGGCTTTACCTGCGGCGCTCCCATCGCCGCCGTGATTCGCAACACCAACACCCGTTCCGGCGACTACGAAAACTTAAAAGCCTGTCCCCGTCCCGGTCACGCGGACTACACCGCCCAGGTAAAATACGGAGGCTTTCAGGATGCCGCCGGCGGCGGTCACTTCTCTGGCCGTTTGACCGCGCCCCTTTGCGTTGCGGGTGGACTATGCCTGCAATGGCTGGAGAAAATGGGAATCCGGATTGGGGCACGAATTCTGTCCATCGGCACGGAGGACCGGGACGCGCCTCTGGATCCGCTCAATCCCCAGCTGGATCTGATTGAAGAAGACTTTCCTGTAGTCTCCCGGGAGGCCGGAAGCCGAATGCGGGAGGCCATCCGCCAGGCCCGGGCAGAGGGCGACAGTCTGGGCGGCATGATTGAATGCTTCATCACCGGCATTCCCGCCGGACTGGGAGAGCCAATGTTCGGCGGCGTGGAAAGCCGCATTGCCTCCATTGTCTACGGCATTCCCGCCGTGAAGTCCGTAAGCTTCGGCGCGGGTGCCCAGGCAGCGCGCATGAAGGGCAGTGAATGCAACGATCCCTTTGCCTTTGAAAACGGGAAGGTTGTCACATTAACCAATAACGCGGGCGGCATTTTGGGAGGTATCACCAACGGCATGCCAGTAATCTTCACCGCCGCCGTCAAGCCAACCCCCTCTATCTCCCGGCCCCAGCAGTCTGTTGATTTCAAAACCGGAGCATCCGCCACTCTGGAAGTCAAGGGCCGGCATGACCCCTGCATCGTTCCCCGGGCGGTTCCCGTGGTGGAGGCGGCGGCAGCCATTGCCGTTTATGACATGATCCTGGGAAATACCCAGACAAACAGGAGGAAAGAACTATGGATTTAGCACAGCTTCGCCAGGAGATCGACAAGATTGACGATGAAATGGTACGCCTTTTCGGCCAGCGCATGGCTTTCGCCGCCCAAATCTCCGACTACAAGAAGGAACATAACCTCCCCATCTTCCAGCCCAACCGGGAACGGGCCAAGCTGCAGGACGTTGCCCAAAAGGCCGGGCCGGAAATGGCCAACTACACTCGGGTGCTGTACTCCATGCTCTTTGAGCTGAGCCGCAGCTACCAGAGCAAGCGCAGCGCCGCTGTCAGTCCCCTGTACACCCAGATTACCCAGGCCATCGAAAACACCCCCAAGCTGTTCCCCAAGGCCCCCATGGTAGCCTGTCAGGGCGTGGAGGGCGCCTATTCCCAGATTGCCTGTGAAAAGATCTTCCAAAATCCCTTTATCCTCTATTTTAAGAACTTTGAGGCGGTTTTTACCGCCATTGAGCAGGGCATGTGCCAGTACGGCATTCTGCCCATTGAAAACTCCACCGCCGGATCCGTGAAAAAGGTATACGATCTGATGCAGAAGCACAACTTCTCCATCGTCCGCACCTTCCGCCTGAAGATCGACCATAATCTTCTGGCAAAGCCCGGCGTATCCCTTTCCGAAATCAAGGAAGTTTACTCCCATGAGCAGGCCCTGAACCAGTGCGGTGAATTTTTGCAGAGTCTCACCGGCGTGAACATTGTTCCCGTGGCCAACACCGCCATAGCGGCGGAAATGGTAGCCAACTCTGACCGCCGGGACGTGGCTGCCCTCAGCAGCCGAACCTGCGCCGAGCTGTACGGCCTACAGTGCCTTGCTTCCTCCGTCCAGGATAAGGACAACAACCGCACCCGTTTCCTGTGCATCAGCAAGAACCTGGAAATCTATCCCGGCTCCGACAAGACCAGCATCATGATGGTGCTTCCCCATCGTCCCGGCTCCCTGTATAAGGTGCTGGCCCGGCTCTACACCCTGGGTATCAACGTCACCAAGCTGGAATCCCGTCCCATCCCTGACCGGGATTTTGAGTTTATGTTCTATTTCGATCTGGAAACCTCCATCTACTCGGAGGAATTTGTGCAGCTGATCTGCGAGCTGGACGAGCTGTGCGAGGAATTCAAGTATTTTGGCAGCTTCACTGAGGTGGTATGATGAAATGCGGTTTGCTTGGCAGGGTTCTGGGGCACAGCTATTCTCCCCTGATCCACAGCTGGCTGGGAGATTACCCCTATGATCTCTATGAAAAGGAACCGGAGGAGTTGGAAAGTTTTCTCCGCAACGGGGATTTTACAGGCCTAAACGTGACCATGCCCTATAAGAAGGACGTAATAGCGTTTCTGGATGAACTGTCCCCCGCCGCGAAAAAGATGGGCTGTGTAAACACCATTGTCCGAAGGAAGGACGGTTCCCTCTTCGGCCACAATTCGGACTACTACGGCTTTGTTTCCCTGGTGAAGCGCAGCGGCATTCCTGCGTCCGGGAAAAAGGCTCTGGTACTGGGCAGCGGCGGCGCTTCCAACACCGCCGTCAATGCGCTTCGTGATCTGGGCGCTGAACCGGTGGTCATTTCCCGCTCCGGTGAAAATAACTATGAGAACCTGTCCCTCCACCGGGACGCTTCCCTGATTGTAAACACCACTCCCGTGGGCATGTATCCTCATACCGGTATTGCCCCTCTGGATCTGTGGCAGTTTCCCCATTTGGATGGGGTACTGGATGTGGTTTACAATCCGGCCAAAACCCAGCTGCTGCTGGATGCCGAGGCTCTGGGCATTCCCCACGAAAACGGGCTGTGGATGCTGGTGGCCCAGGCAAAGGAAAGTGCCGAATACTTTACCGGGAAAACGCTGGACGATGCCCTCATTGAAGCCATTTACCGCAAGCTTCGTGTACAGATGCAGAGCATTGTCCTCATTGGGATGCCCGGCTGTGGAAAAAGCACCATTGGAGCGGCTCTGGCAAAGCACTTAAGCCGGCCCCTGGTGGATGCGGATGAGGTTATCACCACCCTTGCGGGAAAATCCATTCCGGAGATTTTTGCCCAGGGCGGAGAGGCTGTGTTCCGAAACTGGGAAACAAAGGCTCTGGCATCCCTGGGGAATCGCTCCGGCCTGATTCTCGCCACCGGCGGCGGCTGTGTGACCAGGGAAACAAATTATCCGCTGCTTCACCAAAACGGAACGATTTTCTGTCTGAAACGGGATTTGAACCTTCTTCCCAAGGAAGGCCGTCCCCTGTCCCTGAAAAACGATCTGGAGGCCATGTACCGCCTGCGGAAGCCCCTATATGAAGCCTTCGCCGATTTTACGATAGACAATAACGGTACGCCGGAGTCCACCGTAAACGCAATCCTTACCTGTTTGGAGGAAACGCCATGAAAATACTGGTACTCAACGGCCCCAACCTGAATATGCTGGGCATCCGGGAGCCGGGCATCTACGGTACGAACACCTTTGCCGATCTTCTCGCTCTTTTGGAAAACACGGCGAAGGAAGAAAATGTGGAAGTAGAACAGTATCAATCCAACCACGAAGGCTGTTTGGTGGACAAAATCCAGTGGGCCTATGGGAAAATGGACGGCATTGTCATTAACCCCGCCGCCTACACCCACACCTCTGTGGCAATTCTGGACGCGCTGAAAGCGGTCAGGATTCCGGCGGTGGAGGTACACATTTCCGATGTGGACGCCCGGGAGCCCTTCCGGCAGATATCCTACGCCGGGCTTGCCTGTGTGAAGACCATCAAGGGCCATGGCCTGGAAGGCTATCGGGAAGCGATCCTGTATTTAAAAGAAAACTACGGTTAAATGGGTACGCCCCGGATGCTGAAGCATCCGGGGCGCTTATGGCTTTGGTATGTTTTCTTAAAAAAAGCTGACCTGGCTGTTGTCCGGCAGGCTGCCAAAAGCCCCGGCGTCCTTCAGCATCTGAATATGGGTTTTGGAAACCTTGGGACAGGCAGCCGACACCTCCTCAATGGACAGGAAGGTCTTCCCCTTCCGTCCCTCCACCAGATCCCAGGCGGCGTTTTCGCCCAAACCGGAAATGGCCACAAAGGGCGGCAGCAGCTTTCCGTCCACGATCTTAAACCGAATGGCCTCGCTTTGGTACAAGTCGATGGGCATAAACTCGAAGCCCCGAAGGTAGTATTCATAGGCCACTTCCAGGGTGGTCAGCAGATCCTCGTCCTTGGCGGTGGCGTCCTCGTTCTTTTCGATGGCATCGATGTTGGCAAGCACCGCTTCCTTGCCGCGGGTCATGAGCACAGCGTCAAAGCCGCCCTTCTGGCTCCGCCGGTAGAAGTAGGCCGCGTAGAAGGCCAGAGGATGATGCACCTTAAACCAGGCGATCCGGAAGGCCATCATAACATAGGCCACGGCGTGGGCCTTGGGGAACAGGTACTTGATCTTCTTGCAGGAGCCAATGTACCATTCCGGCACACCGGCGGCCTTCATCTCCTCCTCGGCCCCGTCGGGCAGGCCTCTGCCCTTTCGCACCGCCTCCATGATCTTAAAGGAACGCTTTTCCGGCATGCCGCAGGAGATCAGATAGAGCATAATGTCGTCACGGCAGCCGATTGTGGAGTCAACGGTAGCCGTTTTGGAGGTAATCAGATCCTTGGCGTTGCCCAGCCACACGTCCGTGCCATGGGAGAAGCCGGACAGCCGCACCAGGGTGTCGAACCGGGTGGGCAAGGTGTCCATGAGCATGCCTCTTGTAAACCGGGTATTGAATTCCGGAATGGCCACAGCCCCCGTGGGGCCAAGCACCGGATCGTCCTCATAGCCCAAAACCTTGGAGGAAATGAAGATGGACATGGTATCCTTGTCGTCCAGAGGAATGGTCTTGG
Organism: Clostridiales bacterium UBA3259; assembly: GCA_002362625.1. The sequence continues at coordinate 30,761 of DEUP01000001.1, read as the reverse complement.
CGTCCACTCCGGTCATGTCCTCCATCATCCGGATCATGGTGGGGTCATCGTGACCCAGCATGTCAAGCTTCAGAAGATTTTCCTCCATGGAGTGGTATTCAAAGTGGGTGGTGATCTGGTCAGCGTTGGGATCGTCGGCGGGATGCTGCACCGGGCAGAAGTCCCAGATCTCATTTTCCTGGGGAATGACCACCAGGCCGCCGGGGTGCTGGCCGGTGGTACGGCGGACGCCCACGCAGCCGGAAGCCAGTCTCCCTTCCTCCGCCCGGGAGGCGGTTTTGCCCCGTTCGGAGAGGTACTTCTTCACATAGCCGAAGGCCGTCTTTTCCGCCACGGTACCAATGGTGCCCGCCCGGAAAACGTGGGATTTTCCGAACATTTCAATACAGTAGGCGTGGGCCTTACTCTGGTATTCGCCGGAGAAGTTCAGGTCGATATCCGGCACCTTATCTCCGCCGAAACCCAGGAAGGTTTCGAAGGGGATGTTGAAGCCGTCCTTCTCCATTTTGGTGCCGCATTTGGGACATACCGCGTCAGGAAGATCCGCACCGCAGTTGTAGCCCTCCGGCACATTCAGCTCCGTGTACTTGCACTGGGGGTTTGGACAGCGGTAATGGGGCTGGAAGGAGTTCACCTCGGTAATGCCGGACATAAAGGCCACAATGGAGGAGCCTACAGAGCCACGGGATCCTACCAGATACCCATGCTCCAGGGAGTTCTGCACCAGCTTCTGGGCGGACATGTAGATCACGTCATAATGACAGTTGATAATATCGTACAGCTCCGTTTCCACACGCTTCACAAACACCTCCGGCGGATTGTCGCCGTACAGCCGGTGGAACTTGGTATAGACCAGGTTTTTCAGGTCTTCCACGGAGTTTTCGATTTTGGGCGCAAACAGATTGTGAGGTACCGGCCGCATGGTCTCGCACATATCCGCAATCCGGTTGGGATTGGTGACCACGATTTCGTAGGCCTTTTCCTCTCCCAAGTAGGAAAATTCCTGCAGCATCTCGTCGGTGGTGCGGAAGTACAGGGGATTGGGTCTGTCCGCGTCGTCAAAGCCCTTGGTAGCAAGCAGGATATGCCGGAAAATCTCGTCCTCCGGATTCAGGAAATGGACGTCTCCCGTAGCCACCACCATCTTCCCAAGCTCCTCACCCAGGCGGACGATGGTACGGTTGAAGTTTCGCAGCTCCTCCTCGTCGGCAGCGATGCCCTTTGCCAGCATAAACTTATTGTTGTCCAAAGGCTGGATTTCCAGGAAATCATAGAAGGAGGCAATCCGTTTCAGCTCGTCCTCGCTCTTCCGCTCCAGCACCGCCTGGAACAGCTCGCCCGCCTCACAGGCAGAGCCGATGATCAATCCCTCCCGCATCTCCATCAGCTCGGATTTGGGGATTCTGGGCACACGGCGGAAGTATTTCAGGTTCGCGTCAGAAATCAGATGGTAGAGGTTCCGCAGACCAACCTGGTTCTTGGCAAAGAGGATGATATGCCGCGCCTGCCGGTCGGTGATGTGGCCCTTGGCACGCAAACCCATCATGGCCGGGTTGATGGCCTGAAGGGTATGGATATCATGCTCCTGCTCCAGCTTTTCCATGAGCTTCGTCATGATCAGGCCACAGGCAAAAGCGTCGTCTCCCGCCCGATGGTGGTTAAAGTCCGGGAGGTTCAGGGCGTCGGACACCAGATTCAGCTTGAACTTATTGAGATGGGTCAGCAGATTCTGAGAAAGGATCAGGGTATCCGCTGCCGTATAGTTATATTCATACCCCAGCCGCTCACATTCCGCCCGGATAAACCCGGTGTCAAAATCCGAATTGTGAGCAACCAGCACTCTTCCGCCGATGAAGTCCAGGAATTTTGGCAGCACCTCCTCGATCTTGGGTGCACCCTGAAGCATATCATCGGTAATGCCGGTCAGCTCCACGATCTTCCGTTCCAGAGGCCGCTCCGGATCCACAAAGGTCTGGAACCGGTCAATCTCCTCTCCGTCCTTCAAAATCACCGCGCCGATCTCAATGATCCGATCCTTCCGGGAGGACAGGCCCGTGGTTTCCAGGTCAAAGGCCACGAATTCCTGGTGGAAATCCATGTCCTGCTCCCCGTGAACCACGATCCGGTCGTCCACGTCATTAACATAATATCCTTCACAGCCGTACAAAATCTTGATAATCTCGTCGGTACCGGCCACCTTGGGGGGCTTCTTCCCCTCCACGCAGTGCAGAGCGTCCGTGAAGGACTGACAGCAGCCGTGGTCTGTAATGGCAATGGCCCTGTGGCCCCAGGCCGCCGCCTGGTTGATGGCGTCGGCGGTGTTGGTCAGGGCGTCCATGTTGGACATCAGGGTATGTAGGTGCAGCTCCACCCGCTTTTCTCCCGGCGCCGTATCCTGACGCTTGGGCATGGAGCCGGTGGTCATGGCAAAGGGCTTGAGCACCGTATCATTTTCAAACCGGTCCTCCGTCAGCCTGCCCTGAATCCGCAGGACAGCCCCGGGCTTTACATTGTCCAGGAAGGGCTTGGCCTCGGCCGCGTCCATAAACCGGCTGATCCGGATGGAGCCGGTGTTATCCGTCATGTCGAACTTGATGACCCAGGCGTTCCGCTTCTTCAGCTCCTTATGATCCACATTGAAGACCCGGCCCTCCACAATCACGCTGCCCATGTCCAGGGACAAATCCTTCATAGGCACCGCGGTACCACGGAAGGGCTTTCCGTAGAGCATATCGTCGGCAGTGGGCGCCGTCTTCGTTTGCTGCTTTTCCGGGCGATGGGTGGAAACCGGTATCGCTTCCAGGCTTTTTTCCCGCAGGGAGGCCATGGCGTCAAACAACGCCTTTCCTTCCAGGGCCTCCCCTGCCTCGATGGTAATGGTGACAGCCGTGGCAAACCGCTGACGCAGGGCTTCCTGAATGCAGGGAACCAACTCCATCAAGGCATCCTTTCCATTTGCCACCAGCTTGATATTCAAATTTGTGTCCCGCCAATCCCATTTGGCGCCGGCGAGAGAACCGCGGGCCATGGAGTTCCGGCTGACAAACATCTGCATCAGTTCCTCCGGTTCCATTTTATGAAGCTCTGACGCGGGATGGGTGGCCGTAATGCTCATATGGGCAAGGCCATACAGGGAGGCAATGTCCTTCTCCGCCCGGGTAAGCCACCGCTGGGGAACATAGGCTTCGCTGTGTACCGCCACGGAAACACCCCGGGACGCGGGATCGATGTCCGCGGCAGCGATAGCCGCCTGAGAAAGGGCATCTTTCAGCTCCTCAGGCGGCTCATAGTCCGGAAACATATTCAGAAAATAAACTTCTTCGCTCATGGTTACCTCATTGGGAAAAGAATCCGGATGGATGCAATATCACATTGCCTCAATCCGCTTCAGCAGGGCGGGCAGCAGCTGGTCGTAGGGCAGCTTTTCCGCCTGTTCTCCCTTTTCGAACAGCATACCCCAGCCATCGCCTCCGGCGATGCCGATATCCGCCTCCCGGGCCTCGCCCGGGCCATTGACAACGCAGCCCATAACGGCCACGGTAATGGGCTTTTTGCAGTCCCTTAATGCCTCGTCCACCTGATTTGTAAGACCGATCAGGTCGATCCGGGTTCTGCCGCAGGTGGGACAGGACACGATGTTCACGCCTTCCCTCCGAAGGCCCGCCGCCTTGAGAATATCCTTTGCGGCGTACACCTCCTGAACGGGATCGTCCGTCAGGCTCACCCGGAGGGTATCTCCAATGCCGTCTAAGAGCAGGGCGCCGATTCCCATGGCGGACTTGATCAGTCCCTGGCGCACCGGCCCCGTTTCCGTGACGCCGATGTGAATGGGATAGTCGCACTTGCTGCGAAACAGCCGGGCCGCCGCCACCATGGTTGGCACGGTGGAGGACTTCATAGACACGCAGGTATCATAAAACCCCTGCTTTTCCAGCAGCTCCAAATGCTGGAAGGCGCTTTCCACCAGCGCCTCCGCCGTGGGATGCCCATACTTTTCAAGGAGCTTTTTATCCAGGCTGCCGCCGTTGACGCCAATGCGGATAGGAATGTGCTTCTCCTTACACACATCCACCACAGCCTTCACCCGATCCTCCCCGCCGATGTTGCCGGGATTGATCCGGATCTTGGCCGCGCCCGCCTCCGCCGCGGCAATGGCAAGGCGGTAATCAAAATGGATATCCGCCACCAGAGGCAGAGGGCTTTCCTGGCAGATCTCCCGGAAGCCGGGAACCGCCTCCATGTTGGGCACCGCCAGCCGGGCAATCTGACACCCGGCAGCAGCCATGGCCCGGATCTGGCTGAGACTTCCCTCCACATCCGTGGTTTTTGTATTGAGCATGGACTGAATCACAACAGGGGCGCCGCCGCCAATGGGCACGCCGCCTACCAGGATCTGTCTTGTCATTCTCTTCACCCCTTGAACAGCACGAAAATATCTTTAAACATCACCATGGCCATCAGGCCCAGCAGCAAAATCATACCGGTACCGTGGATATATCCCTCATATTTGGGATTGATCTTTTTATGGGTGATCCCTTCCACCGCCGCCGTCACCAGCAGGCAGAATACCCGTCCGCCGTCCAGCGCCGGAATGGGCAGCAGGTTCATCACCGCCAGGTTGATGGCAATGAAGCCGCCAAAATACAGAAGGTTCATCAGCGCCGCGAACCGTGAGGGCGACGCGTCCGCCACAACAGACATCTGCTGAACGATGCCCACAGGTCCGGACATATCGGAAAATCCCGCCTGACCGGTGAGGAGCATTTGCAGACTCAGCCGCACCAGACGCACGGAATCCAGGGAGCGCATCCAGCCGTAGTGAAGCCTCTCCCCCAGGCTCAGCTCCGCGATGGTAAAATTCATGCCATAGAGCATGTTGGTGTTCCCATTTTCATCGGTAACCGGATGCTTTTCCATTTTCAGGTCGTTCAGAACCACCTTCCGGCCATCCCGTTCCACCACCAGATCATGGGTATCCCCGGGATTCAGGTTCAGAATCAGGGAGAAATCCGACTGGGTGTACAGCCTCTCCCCGTCCACCTTCAGCACCCGGTCTCCCTCCCGAAGACCATCCTGGCCATTCAGGGTGGCGTATTCCTCAAAGGAGGAAATGACGGGAATCACCGTCCGCTGCACCGGCATGGATACAATCACCATCAGCAGCACGCCCACCAGGAAATTCATGGCGGCGCCGGCCACCAGAATGATCAGGCGCTTCCACCAGGCGGCCTTGTCAAAGGATCGTGGATTATCGCTGCCGCCGTCCTCCCCTTCCATGGCGCAGTAGCCGCCAATGGGGATCAGACGAAGGGAGTACAGCGTCTCCCCCTTCTGCTTTTGCAGCAGCGCCGGGCCCATGAACAGGGCAAACTCGTTGACCTGAACGCCGGACAGCTTGGCTGCCACAAAGTGGCCCAGCTCGTGAATGAAAATCAGGAAACTAAACAGCAGAATCGCAAACAAAATGCTCATAAAATCAATCGCCTCGCTTAAAGTTGAGAAGCCCTCATTTTATTATACCCAGCTTCTGTACTTCTCCCGGGACAGCTTTCGCACCGCGTCCCGTGCCAGGCGGTCGCTTTCCAGGATCTCCTCCAGGGTGGGTTTTCCCACAAAGGGCACCATCTCCACCGCCTGGGATACCAGGGCATAGATATCATAGAAGCCGATCTCGTCCCGAAGGAACATCGCCACCGCTTCCTCATTGGCCCCGTTCATGGCAGGACAGACCGTACCGCCCCGCTTCGCGCATTGGTAAGCCAGCTTCAGACAGGGAAAGCTCTCCACATCCGGCTTCTGAAAGGACAGACTGCCGCAGCTGAGCAGGTCCAGAGGCTCCACCGGGCAGGGAATCCGTTTCGGGTAGGTCAGAGCCAGCTGAATGGGCAGCCGCATATCCGGGGTGCCCAGCTGGGCCATGATCGCCCCATCTGTAAATTCCACCATGCTGTGAACGATGCTCTGCCGATGGATGACCACATCCACCTTCTGGAGGGGCACCCGGTACAGCCGCATGGCCTCAATAACCTCCAGTCCCTTATTCATCAATGTGGCGCAGTCAATAGTGATCTTCGCTCCCATCTTCCAGTTGGGATGCTTCAGGGCGTCGGCCTTGGTTACGGTTTTCAGCTCCTCCGCCTTTTTCCCGAAGAAGGGCCCGCCGGAGCAGGTCAAAATCAGACGTTTGATCTCCCGCCTGTCGCGGCTTCCCATGAGGCACTGGAAAATGGCGGAATGCTCGGAATCCACAGGGATGATCTCCGCCCCGTATTTTTCCGCCTCTCCCATAACCAGCTCTCCGGCGCAGACCAGCGTCTCCTTGTTGGCAAGACCGATTCGCTTCCCTGCCCGGATGGCGGCCAGGGTAGGCTTCAAACCCACCATGCCCACCACTGCGGTAATCACGCAGTCGGCCTCCTCCATGGCAGCGGCTTCCAGCAGTCCTTCTTCTCCCCAAGTTACCTTGGTTTGCAGGTCACGGATTCTGGATTCCAGGTCCTTGGCCCCTTCTTCCGTTGCCATAACCGCAAGCTTTGGATGAAAGACGCGGCACTGCTCCTCCATCCGCTCCACGCTGGAGCCTGCCGTCAGGGCAGCCACCTGAATATCAGGCAATCGGCTGATCACATCCAGGGATTGTCTCCCAATGGAGCCGGTGGAGCCGAGAATGCTTACACAATGTACCATATGATGTTCCTTTACGAAATAATAATGGGCATCAGCAAAATCAGCACTTCCATCAGAGGCGCGACCAGCGTCAGCGAGTCGAACCGATCCAGCACACCACCGTGGCCGGGAATCAGATTCCCGTAATCCTTGATGCCGGTCTGCCGCTTAATCACGGAGAAGCACAGGTCGCCGAAGGTGCCGACCAGGGAGCCGACCAGGCCATAGAGAATGGCGAAGCCATAGTTCACATTGCACCGCAGAGGCAGATCCAGAATAAAGGCGTAAATCAGCATACAAACCGTTGCGGATGCCATACCGCCCAGAACGCCCTCAATGGTTTTGTTGGGGCTGACCACCGGGGCAAGCTTGTGCTTGCCAAATTTCAAACCCACAAAGTAAGCCCCCGCGTCGGAGGTGAAGGCTACCACAAAGGGAATCAGAACCACATACCGTCCAATGTTGTTCAGCATCAGAATCCGGATCAGGGCGCTGAGCATGTAGGGAATGATGAAGCCCGCCACAAAGCACATGCCCACCGTTTCAAAATGCACCTTGATGTGATCCAGCATCATTTCCATGAACATCAGCCCATAGAAAACAATAAGCATCAGCAGAAAATAGGCTCTGGCAGAGCCCCAGTAGCTCCACATGGAAATGGCAAATGCCATAACCGCGGCATAGGCCACCAGCCGCACCTGCTTAACAAGGCCAGTGCGGTACAGCAGCTCATAGGCGGCAATGGCCAGCAGGATACCCAAAACCAGAGCCGCCAGGATTTCAGGTGCTGCCAAAAGAATGATGAATAAAACCGGCACCAGCACCGCCGCGGAAATAATACGGGTTTTCATGTTTCTATGTCCCTCCAAAGCGGCGATTTCGCCGGTGATATTCTGCAATGGCCTGATCCAGATGCTCCGGTGAAAAATCGGGCCACAGTACATTCATGAACACATATTCTGAGTACGCGGACTGCCAGGGCAGGAAGTTGCTTGTGCGCAATTCTCCCGAAGGACGAATGATCAATTCGGGGTCCGGCACATCCCTGGAATAGAGGTAGGTGGAGAACAGCGCCTCCGTCAGATCCTCCGGCCGCATTTTCCCAGCCGCCACATCTTCGGCAAACTGCCGGGCGGCGTGAACGATCTCATCCCGTCCTCCGTAGTTCAGGCAGAAATTGACCTGCACGTCATAGTCCTTAGACCGGTTCTCCGCATCCCGGCATAGCTTTTGCAGTTCCGGACTGAGCTTGCTCAGGTCCCCAAAGAATCGGAAACAGACCCGGTTCTTTTCCATATCCCGCAGCGCTTCCTCCAGATAGCGGCGCAGGAGCTTCATGATTCCCGCCACTTCGTCGGCAGAGCGTTTCCAGTTCTCTGTAGAAAAGGCGTAAACCGTCAGATAGCGAACGCCGATGGTACGGCAATAGTTTGCGATACGCCGGAAGGATTCCGCGCCTGCGGCATGTCCGGCCGTGCGGGGCAGTCCCCGCTGCTTTGCCCAGCGGCCGTTGCCGTCCATGATGATGGCAATGTGCCTGGGCGGCACAGGTTTTTCAGAAAGAGCCATAGGGCACCTCTTTCCATGCATACTTTTTCATTTTTCAGCTTTAGGGAGGGGCAAGCCCCTCCCCTTTTTGGCATCTTAAAGACTCATCAGTTCCTTTTCCTTGGCGGCAAGGGCGGCGTCGGCCTTCTTGATCATCTTGTCCAGCAGCTCCTGAAGATCCTTCTCCGCCTTCTTCTGGTCGTCCTCGGTGATCTCGCTGTTCTTCTTCAGCTTCTTCACATAGTCCATGCCGTCCCGGCGGATGTTCCGCATGGCGACCTTGGCTTCCTCCGAGAGCTTTCTCACCTGCTTGACCAGATCCTTACGACGCTCCTCCGTCAGCTGGGGGAACACCAGGCGAATGACCCGGCCGTCATTCTGGGGGTTGATGCCCAGATCAGAGACCTGAATGGCCTTCTGAATGTCCTTTAAGAGCTTGGTATCCCAGGGCTGCACCACCAGGGTGCGGGCGTCAGGGGTGGAAATGGTGGCAACGCCGTTCAGGGGCGTCTCACTGCCGTAGTATTCCACGGTGATCCGATCCAGAACCTTGGCGTTGGCACGGCCGGCACGGACGGCGCCGAACTCCTCATCCAGATGATCCAGGGCCTTGCCCATTCTCTTCTCATATTCCTTAAAATTAACAGCCATTGTTTTCTCCTCCTTAGATTGTTACGGTCGTACCGATTTCTTCGCCGCGTACCACGCGGATGATATTCTCAGGCGGGTTCAGGGCAAAGCACACCATGGGCATATTGTTGTCCATAGCCAGGGTCATGGCCGTGGAATCCGTTGCCTTTAAATGGTCTGCCAGCACCTTGTCGTAGGTGAGCCTGCTGTAGCGGACAGCAGTCGGATCCTTGTGGGGATCGGCGGAATAGATGGCGTCGATGTTCTTGGCCATCAGGATGGCGTCCGCCTCGATTTCCACGCCCCGGAGCACAGCGCCGGTGTCCGTGGAAAAATAAGGGTTGCCCGTACCGGCGGCGAAGATCACCACCTTGCCCTCATTTAAGTAACGGTCAGCCCGATCCCGGGTAAAGTACTCGGTGAACTTGTTCATCTCCACGGCACTGAGCACTCTGGCGTCCATACCGTGCTGCTCCAGCACATCCGCCACCGCGATGGCGTTCATCACCGTGGCCAGCATCCCCATGGCATCGCCGTGGGAGCGCTGCAGCTTGCCGCTGCCGTTCTTCACGCCCCGCCAGAAATTGCCGCCGCCAATGACCAGGCCAATCTGCACGCCCAGATCGTGGCACTGCCGGATCACGCCGCACACTTCATGGATCTTCCGGAAGTCCAGACCCATAGCCCCGTTTCCGGGAATATTCTCACCCAAAGCCTCACCGCTGAGCTTCAGCAGGATACGCTTGTATCTGATCTCGTTCATTTCTCTCACTCCTTTATTTATCCTTACTTATTTTAATATAAGTTGCGTCAATTGACAACCATAATTTTAAGATTTCTTAAAATGTTTTCTGTTTTTTCACAATCTTTCCGGCTTCGTGCATTTTTCACACAGAAGAAACCCGTCCGGATTCCGATTCTGGCTGGTTTTTCTGTTGCAAAACCGCCTGGAATGGTTTATAATGACCTAAACTTAGGAAAACTGTGACAGAAGAGAGGAAGTATATCTATGGCTGAGATTACCGAAAGCAAAAACTTCATCCACGCCTTTATCGATGAAGACATCGCCGAGGGCGGACGCTACGCCGGTCAGACCGTTCACACCCGGTTCCCGCCGGAACCCAACGGGTATCTGCACATCGGCCACTGCAAGGCCCTGATCATCGACTTCGGCACCGCCGAAAAGTACGGCGGCCTGTGCAATCTTCGCATGGACGACACCAACCCCACCAAGGAGGACGTGGAGTTCGTGGAAGCCATTCAGGAGGATATCCACTGGCTGGGCTTCGACTGGGGCGACCGGTTCTTCTATGGCTCCGACTACTTTGAGAAGGACTACGAGTACGCCGTGGAGCTGATTAAGAAGGGCCTGGCCTACGTCTGCGAGCTGACCCCCGAGGAATTCAAGGCGTATCGGGGCGACCTGAACACCCCTGCCAAGTCTCCCTGGCGGGATCGGCCCATTGAGGAAAGCCTTGACCTGTTCGCCCGGATGCGGGCCGGGGAGTTCGAGGACAACAGGTATACCCTCCGGGCTAAGATCGATCTGGCCTCCGGCAACTTCAACATGCGTGACCCGGTGATCTACCGGATCCGGCATATGCACCATCACCGTCAGGGGGACAAGTGGTGCATCTACCCCATGTACGACTTTGCCCACCCCATTCAGGACGCTTTGGAGGGCATCACCCACTCCCTGTGCTCCCTGGAATTTGAGAACCACCGTCCCCTGTACAACTGGGTGGTGGAAAACGTGTCCGTGCCCCATCATCCCCGTCAGATCGAGTTCGCCCGGCTGGGCATCGACCATACCGTTCTGAGTAAGCGGAAGCTCCGTGCCCTGGTGGAAAACGGCTACGTCTCCGGCTGGGACGATCCCCGGATGCCCACCCTGTGCGGCCTCCGCCGCCGTGGCTATACCCCCGCCGCCATCCGCAACTTCTGTGACCGGGTGGGCGTGGCCAAGAGCCCCAACACCATCGAGTACGCCTTCCTGGAGCACTGCCTCCGGGAGGACTTAAACGAGACCGCTCAGCGGGTCATGGCGGTTCTGAAGCCTGTGAAGCTGACCATCACCAACTACCCCGAGGGTCAGAGCGAAGTCTTCGAAGTGGAGAATAACCCCAACGATCCCGCCGCCGGCACCCGGCAGGTCACCTTCTCCCGGGAAATCTGGATTGAGGCTGACGACTTTATGAAGGAGCCTATTCCCAAGTATAAGCGGCTGACCCCCAACGGCCCCGAATGCCGTCTGAAGGGCGCTTACCTCATTACCTGCACCGGCTGTGTCACCGATGAAAACGGCAATGTCACCGAGGTCCTTGCCACCTATGATCCGGAGTCCCGGGGCGGCAATCCCGCCGATGGCCGAAAGGTCAAGGGCGCTACCATTCACTGGGTGGATGCGGAAAACTGCTGTGACGCGGAAGTTCGCCAGTACGATAACCTCTTTGACGACCCGGATCCCGACGCTGCCGGAAAGGACTTCCTTAGCTGCATGAGCCCCAATTCTCTGGAAGTGCTCACCGGCTGCAAGGTGGAAGCCAGTCTTGCAGACGCCAAGGCTCCTGCCTCCTATCAGTTCATGCGTCTGGGCTACTTCTGCCCCGACAGCAAGGACTGCGCCCCCGGCCATCTGGTCTTCAACCGGTCCGTCAGCCTGAAGGATTCCTTCAAGCCCGCGAAATAAGGAACGTTCATAAAATGATCCTGCCCTGAAAAAGAGCAGGATCATTTTTCTTGCTTTTCTCTCATAAAGTAGTTATAATAAAGTATACTTGAAAGGAGGCAGAAAAATGGAAAATGAAAACGTTATGGACTTTAAGGGCATCCGTGCCACGGCCCGGGAGAAGCTCGCCGGGAAGTGGGGTATCTCCATCGGCGTTGCTGCGGTCGCCTGTCTGCTGGGCGGTCTGATTACAGGAGGCTCCTTCCTGCCGGAAATTACCAGGAAGTACGAGGATGCCTCCCAGCTTCTCTACAATGCGAATCCCCAGGTGCTGCTCCATGTTCTGGGCATCTCCATTGGTGCAAGTCTGATTGGTCTGGTCATCTTTCTCATCCGCGGTACCCTTGAGCTTGGATATGCTCATTTTCTTCTGAAGCAGCACGACGGAAAGGAAATTGCCTTTCGCGATCTTTTCTCCCAGTTTTACCGCTTTGGCCAGGGCTTCACTCAGCATTTTCTGAGAAGCCTCTACGTCTTCCTGTGGATGCTGCTTCTGATCGTCCCCGGCATTATCAAAGCCTTCAGCTATGCCATGACCCCATTTATCATGACAGATCACCCAGAGCTGTCCGCCTCCGAGGCCATCACCCGCTCCAGGGAAATGATGGACGGTCATAAGCTGGAGCTGTTTGTTCTGGATCTAACCTTCATCGGCTGGGCAATTCTCTGCGCCCTGACCATGAACCTGGGCTACCTTTTCTTAAATCCGTATAAAAACGCCGCGTATACCGCCTTCTACCGGCAGATTTCCGCACAAAAAAGCACATACCTGTAAGCATAAAAACGGTCTGCCAAGGCAGACCGTTTTTACTTTTTCCCTTCCTTTTCCTTTTCTTCCTTGATCTGGGCCTGCAAATGTACGGACAGGACAGCGAGAGACGTGGCCATATTCTCGTTCTGCACCAGAATGCCCCCGGGCACGTCCAAATGCGTAGGCGCGAAGTTCCAAATAGCCTTGATGCCGCAGTCGATCAGCTGATTGGCAACCTTCTGGGCCGATTCGGCGGGAACGGTGATAATTCCCATCAGCACCTTGTTGGTGTGACAGAAGTCGGTGAGCCTGGCAATGGGATAGATAGGCTTTCCCTCCTCCGATTTCCTGCTCTTGGGGCACAGATCAAAGGCCGCCAGAATGTTCAGCCCGTATTCGTCAAAGCCCTTGTAGGCCATCAGCGCCTGTCCCAGCTTTCCCGCGCCAATGAGCACCGCGTCGGTGGTGTTGTCATAGCCCAGGAACTGCTCAATGTCGTAAATCAGCGCTTCCCTCTGATAGCCGATTTTCGGACGGCCTCCGTCGGAAACCATAGCCAGATCCTTACGAACCTGCACATCTCCCATGCCCAGGGCTGTGGCCAGGGCCGTGGCGGAAATATTGGGAGGCGCGTCTTCCGGCATGGATTTCAGATACGCCAGGTACCCTGGCAGACGTTTCAGAACCGCCTTTGAAATTTGCTTTCTCTCCATATTTGTTACAAAACCTCGCAGAATGCGTATTTTTTATATCGATAAAATATAATATCGATTATAGCATACCGAAACCCAGAAATCAAGCACAGCTTGTTTGCCTGATAAACTCTTTTTTCAGCCGCTGCAGGATCCGCTTTTCCAAACGGGAGATATAAGACTGGGAAATCCCCATTTTCTGGGCGACCTCCTTCTGGGTCAGCTCCTGACCCCCGCCCAGGCCGAAGCGCATAAACACAATTTCCCGCTCCCGTTCCGGCAGCTCTCCCAGAGCCTGCCGCAGCACGCACAGATCCGCGTCATCCTCCAGAGGGCGCATGATCATGTCCTCATCCGTCCCCAAAATGTCCGAAAGCAGCAATTCGTTTCCGTCGCAGTCCATATTGATCGGCTCGTCCAGAGACACCTCTGTTTTCTGGTTTGAGGTTTTGCGGATATACATGAGAATCTCGTTTTCAATGCACCGGGAGGCATAGGTTGCCAGCTTGATCTTCTTGTCCAGGCGGTAGGTGCCAATGGCCTTAATCAGCCCAATGGTGCCAATGGAAATCAGGTCCTCCAGATTGATGCCGGTATTTTCAAAGCGCCGGGCGATGTAGACCACAAGACGGAGGTTATGCTCCACCAGCCGCTGCTTTGCCTGCTCCTCACCCCGCTCCAAGGCTTCCAGCGCCTCCGCCTCCTCCGCCCCCTTCAGCGGCGGCGGCAGGATATCGCTTCCTCCTATGTAGTAAATACAATTCTCCCGGATCAGCCCCAGCTTGCGCAGAAAAGAAATCAGCCCCATAAAATCCTCCCTTTCCAAAATCATTACGCAGTCACCAACGCCTGATATCCCCCGCCCTGTCCAATCGCCTCCCCGGAAAACGCCACCACCGCCGACTGCCTGTGTCCGTTGATCCGAATGTCATCCAGCCGAAGCCCCAGCAGCATTCCGCCGCCGCCCACAGCATGAAAGGGGATCAGCCGAAGCCCGGGGATGGGCTGTGCCGCCAGGGTCTCCAAAGGCGCGCGCAGCTGAGAACGGGTCAGTCCCGTGAGCCTCTCCGCCGCCTCCGGGCCGATTACGAAGACCTCCCCGCCGCTGATGGGATCCCGCAGGGTATTTCCCGAGTCCCGCAGCCCGGTGAGCCCCACCGTATTGCCCCGGAAGGATAAGAGCATATTCACATATTCCTGTCCTCCGATTTTGCCGCCGAAGCCCACCCGGCACAGCAGCCACAGCCCGCCGGCTCCCAGGACGAGGGCCGGCGCGTTTCCGCGTCCCAGACACACCGCCACACCTCCCAAGGCCATGCTGAGCAGCAGGAAGATCCCGCACCGCCGCCAGGCGCTCCTGTCCGTTCCGAAGGCGCATACAGCGATTCCCAGCAAAGCGCCCACCCGCCAGAAGGCATTTCCCAGAAAACGGAATCTGGGGAGCATACACACCCCGCCGTAAAGCCCGCCAAAGGCCGCCGCCAATCCGCAGCGTCCGGGCCCGCAGCTGTATCCCGACAAACGGTTGGTTCCCAAAAGCAGCAGAAAATCCACCAGAAAGTTCAAAACAATGACCAGATCCAAATAAACCGTCAACGGCTCACCTCCTGTTTGATTTGTCCCCAGTATACCTCAGCCCGGGAGAGAAGCAAGTCATTTTCAAGTCCGGGAACAGCCGCAAGTTCTGCCAGCAGCCGAAACGATTCCGCGGCATGAGCGCTGAAATTCCGGCAACGGCGGCTTCATCCGGTCACATTTCCAGGCAATCCCAGAGAAAAAAGCCCGATCGAATTTCTTTCTGTCATAAATATCGGGGTCAGACGGCTTCGCCTGACCCCGACTTTTCATTGTCCTTCATCCTGCTTCCCATTCTTTGCGAATGATTGCGTATTGGCTGGAAACCGTTATCCTCCTCCGCGCCATCATCCACAAGCCCATATATCCACATCATTAGCATCTGGAAAACCACATTTTTCGACACCTTATGGGTTACAATATGCAAAAGGCGGTGATGGGATGGATGAAAAGGATTTTTCTTTGCGGCTGGCTCAGCTGCGGGAAAAGAAAGGTATTTCAGCAAGAGACATGCGCCTTTCCATGGGGCAGAACCCCGGTTATATCAATAACATCGAATCGGGAAAATCCATGCCGTCTCTGTCAGGCTTTCTTTACATATGCGATTACCTGAATATCACGCCCCGTGACTTTTTTGATATGGATTCCCATAACCCATCCAAAGTAAACGAGATTCTAACGGATTTATACTGATATTCAATAGAAAACTTTAATTCGCAAGAATTGAAGTTTTCTATATGAAGATCATAATGAGACGGGTTTCCGTGATTTTCTATTCCGAAAATCATGGAAACGACAACGCCTATAGGCGGTGTCTTCTTGATAAAATTATATAATTTTATCAAGAAAGAGTATTAAAGCACTTGGATGACCGACAGCTGGATGCGATCTCCATTATTTTGAAGGGGCGGATAATGCCATAAACGTGTTCCCCGTCCGGTCAGATGGGGAACATCGGCACTTCAGAGGCTCATGCAATCAGGTCCCATTCCCCCGCAGCTCGATAATCTGATCCCGGAGCACGGCGGCGTACTCGTATTCCATCATCCTGGCCGCTTCCTTCATCTGCTTCTCCAGACGGGCGATTTCCTTTTCCTTCTCTGCCTTGGTCATCTTCACACCGGTGCGGCCCTTCCGCTCCGCGGTGGGCGAGGAAATCTCGATCAGATCCCGGACGGATTTGATAATGGTTTTCGGCACAATGCCGTGGGCCTTGTTAAAGGCATCCTGGATTTCCCGGCGGCGAGCCGTCTCGTCCATAGCCGCCCGCATGGAGGGTGTCACCACATCGGCATACATAACCACCTTGCCCTCCGCGTTTCGCGCGGCCCGGCCGATGGTCTGAATCAGGCTGGTTTCACTGCGGAGGAAGCCCTCCTTGTCCGCGTCCAGGATGGCAACCAGGCTCACCTCCGGCAGGTCCAGGCCCTCCCGCAGCAGGTTGATGCCCACCAGCACGTCAAACTTCGCCATCCGCAGATCCCGGATGATCTCCATCCGCTCCATGGCCCCGATATCCGAGTGCATATAGCGGACCTTAATGCCCGCCTTTTGCAGGTACACCGTCAGATCCTCCGCCATTTTCTTGGTCAACGTGGTGACCAGCACCCGTTCATTTTTGGCGCTGCGGGCGTTGATCTCCCCAATCAGGTCGTCAATCTGCCCTTCAATGGGCCGCACCTCCACCTCCGGATCCAGCAGGCCCGTGGGCCGGATCACCTGCTCCACCGTCTGCCCGGAACGGGTCTGCTCATACTCCCCGGGGGTGGCGGAGACGTAGATCACCTGATTGATTTTCTGGTCGAATTCCGGGAAGGTCAGGGGGCGGTTGTCATAAGCCGAGGGCAGACGGAAGCCATAGTTCACCAGGGCGTCCTTCCGGCTCCGGTCACCGGCGTACATGGCCCGGCACTGGGGCAGGGTCACATGGCTTTCATCTATGAACATGAGAAAATCGTCGGGGAAATAGTCAAGCAGTGTTGTTGGCGGCGTTCCCGGCGCTCTGCCCTGGATCACCCGGGAATAGTTCTCGATGCCGTTGCAGAAGCCGATTTCCGTCAGCATCTCCAGGTCGTAGTTGGTGCGCTGGGCAATGCGCTGGGCCTCGATGAGCTTACCCTCATCCCGGAAGAACCGCACCTGCTGGTCGCATTCCTTCTCAATCTCCACCATGGCCCGGTGGAGCTTCTCCTTGGAGGCCACATAGTGGCTGGCGGGATAGATGGCAACGTGATCCACAAACCGCTCCGCTATTCCGGACACGGCGTTGATCTCGCTGATCCTGTCCACTTCGTCCCCGAAGAACTCCACCCGGATGGCCTTCCCCGTCCAGTAGGCGGGATAGATTTCCAGGGTGTCACCCCGAAGCCGGAACTTGTTTCGGGAGAAATCCAGGTCGTTTCGCTCATAGCGGATCTCCGTGAGCTTACGCAGCACGTCGTCCAGGGGGTATTCCTGACCCACCCGCAGGGAAATCACCATGCTCTTGTAGTCGATGGGGTCGCCCAGACCGTACAGGCAGCTGACGGAGGACACCACGATCACATCCCGCCGCTCAAACAGTGCCGAAGTGGCGCTGTGGCGCAGCCGGTCGATCTCCTCATTGACGGAGGCATCCTTTTCAATATAGGTGTCCGTGTGGGCAATATAGGCCTCCGGCTGGTAGTAGTCGTAGTAGGACACAAAATACTCCACCGCGTTGTGGGGGAAGAACTCCCGGAACTCACTGCACAGCTGAGCCGCCAGGGTCTTATTGTGGGCCAGCACCAGGGTAGGCCGGTTCAGCTTTTCAATCACGGAGGCCATGGTGAAGGTCTTGCCGGAGCCGGTAACGCCCAGCAGGGTCTGCTCCCGCAGTCCCCAGTTGACGCCGTTGACCAGCCCCTCGATGGCCTCCGGCTGATCCCCGGAGGGCTTATATTCCGAAACCAATTTGAATTGATCCATCGTCTTCTCCTTTATTTTTTACCGTGAAGGCCGCGTACTCACAGGGAATCCACTTGGGATACCATCGCACCAAATGTCTCTCACCGTCTATTTTCTCCTTACAGCGGCAGGAAATCATGAAACCTATGGCCGGACTGGGCCATGGATACATAATCCCCCTCCGCCACGACAATGTGATCCGCCAGCTGGATCTCCACCGCGTGGAGCGCCGCGGCAACCCGTTTGGTGGTTTCCACGTCCTCCGCGGAAGGCAGCGCCACGCCGCTGGGATGGTTGTGGGCCAGCACCACCGTGGTGGCATTAGTGCTCAGCGCCGTCTCTACGATCTTCCGCACGGAAATGCTGGCGGAATTGACGCTCCCCTCCCCAATCTCCTTGCAGCAGATCACCTTGCACTTGGCGTCCAGGCAGAGCAGGAATACCGTTTCCAGGTTCCTTCCGAAAAAATAGGGCACCAAATATTCTCCGCAGGCATCTAATGTGGTAAGGAACTGATTTCGCTGGGCAGCGTCCACCTGATAATACCTTCCCACTTCCGTCACCAGATGGAGTAGGGTGGCGGCGTGGTCACTGATGCCGTTTACCTTTTTCAGCTCCTCAGGGCTTGCTTCCAGCACCTGGGAGAGGGTCCCGAAATGCTCCAGAAGCCCATGGGCGATTGGGTTGGTATCCTTTTGGGGGATTGCGAAGAAAAGCAGCAGCTCCAACACCTGGATATCCGTAAAATCATCCAGTCCGTTTTCCAAAAACCGCCGTTTCAGCCGTTCTCTGTGTCCCTTATGGGTTCCCTGCTCCGCCATACCGTCACCTCACAAAAAATTTGTCCTTGCTATTTTTGTCGTTTGCCGTTAAAATAAAAAAAGAATGTCGAATTTTGTCGAATCCTGTCGAATCGTGTCGAAGCTGTCAAAAACTGCCGGTAAGTTTTCCGCCATCGTGCGCAAACTAGAGAAGGGGGGAATATCATGGAAACAGAAAAAGACGGCCTTGAGATGCTGGATCTCCTGGTGGATCCGGCCTTCTGCGTCAGGGACGGCCTCATTGTGAAAGCCAATATCGCCGCTCTGGCCTATTCTCTCTGCCCTGGAACGGAGGTTTTTCCCCTGCTTCTCACCGGTGAAGCGGAATACCGCGGCTTTGCCGGCGGCTGTCTGTCCCTGCAGCTGCACCTGGAGGGACAGACCCGAAGCGCGTCGGTCACCAAACTTGGAGATGTCCATGTATTCCTTCTGGATTCGGAGGAAGAGGACGATACCCTTCGGGCCATGGCCCTGGCTGCCCGGGAGCTGCGTCAGCCCCTGAGCAATCTCATTGCCATCGCGGATACTCTGCTTCCCCGTTCCAGCAGCCACTGGGACGAAAAGACCAGGCAGCAGATGGCACGGCTCAGCCGCGGACTGTATCAGCTGGAAAAAACGGTAGGCAACATGTCCGACGCCGGAGGGGCTGAGGTACTGTTCCACCCGGAATATCGGGATATCCCTTCCATTTTTGACGAGATTTTTCAGAAGGCAGCGGCCCTGCTGTCCACTTCCGGCGCCACACTCCGCTATACAGGTATGAACCAGTCGATTTACGGCCTCATTGACGCCCAAATGATGGAACGGGCTGTACTGAATATCCTGTCCAACGCGCTGAAATTCCAGCCAACCGGTTGTGAGATTCAAGCCGCCCTGACCCGTCAGGGCAGCTTTCTCCGGCTTTCCCTGCAGGACAACGGTCCGGGCATCGACAGCGGAATTCTGGGCAGCCTGTTCAGCCGCCATCTGCGGCAGCCTGGCCTGGAGGACAGCCGGTACGGCATCGGTCTCGGCATGACCATTATCCGCTCGGCAGCCATGTCGCATGGCGGTACCGTTCTGGTAGACCAGCCAGAAAGCGGCGGCACCCGGGTCACCATGACCATGAAGCTTCGCAAGCCCACGGAAACAACAGTTCGTACCCCTGGGATTCTCCTGTCCAGCGGCCGGGACATGGCTCTCATTGAGCTGTCCCAGTGTCTGCCCCTCAGCGTCTACGAAAAAGATTTATAGTTTTTTCCCACCCGGTCTGAATTTCAGACCGGGTTTTCCTTAGGGAAGATAGGCTTCCACCAGGTAGCAGACCCTCTCTTTGGTCAGCTCATTGTCCCAAAGCCGGTAAAGCCCCTCCACAAAGAAGCAGAGCCGCTGTCAAAAAACCAGAATGCGCGTTTTCATACTCTCACTCCAAATAGGGCTTTAAATACTGCCCCGTGTAGCTCTCCTCCACCCGGGCCACTTCCTCCGGGGTGCCGGTGGCCACGATTCTTCCGCCGGCGTCTCCCCCCTCCGGGCCAAGGTCGATGAGATAGTCCGCCGTCTTGATCACGTCCAGGTTGTGCTCAATGACCAGCACCGTGTTCCCGGCGTCCACCAGACGCTGCAATACCTCGATGAGCTTGTGAACATCCGCGGCGTGAAGTCCGGTGGTGGGCTCGTCCAGAATATACATGGTCTTCCCCGTAGCCACCCGGGACAGCTCCGTGGCCAGCTTCACCCGCTGGGCCTCGCCGCCGGACAGGGTTGTGCTGGACTGGCCCAGCTTCACATATCCCAGACCAACCTCCGTCAGCGCCTGAGCCTTCCGGCGGATCTTGGGCAGATTCTCAAAGAAGTCCACCGCTTCCTCGGCGGTCATGTCCAATACCTGGGCAATGTTCCTGCCCTTGTACTGCACCTCCAAAGTCTCCCGGTTGTACCGGGCACCGTGGCACACCTCGCAGGGCACATACACATCCGCCAGGAAGTGCATTTCGATCTTCACCAGGCCGTCGCCGCAGCAGGCCTCGCACCGGCCGCCCTTGACGTTGAAGGAGAACCGGCCCGGGCCGTAGCCCCGGACCTTGGCCTCATTGGTGGAGGCGAACAGATCCCGGATGTCGTTGAACAGGCCCGTATAGGTGGCGGGGTTTGACCGGGGGGTTCTGCCAATGGGGCTTTGGTCGATGTCAATAACCTTGTCCAGATTCTCAATACCCGTGATACACCGGCAGGCGCCGGGACGTGTCCGGGCATGGTTCAGCTTTCCCAGCAGCGACTTGTTCAGCACCTCGTTGACCAGGCTGGACTTGCCGGAGCCGGACACACCGGTGACGCAGACGAAGGCGCCCAGGGGGATATCCACGTCCACATCCTTCAGATTGTTTTCCCTGGCACCCTGAATGGACAGCTTCTTTCCGTTGCCTGTCCGACGGGCAGAGGGCACCGGAATTTTCTTCACACCGGACAAGTACTGCCCGGTAACGGAGCGCTCACAGCTTAAGATATCCTGCAGGCTTCCGGCGGCCACAATTTCGCCGCCGTGGCTGCCTGCCCCGGGGCCCACGTCCACAATATAATCCGCCGCCCGCATGGTATCCTCGTCATGCTCCACCACGATCAGGGTGTTGCCGATGTCCCGCAGGTGCTTCAATGTGGCAAGCAGCTTATCATTGTCCCGCTGGTGCAGGCCGATGGACGGCTCGTCCAGGATATACAGCACCCCCATCAGGGAGGAGCCGATCTGGGTGGCCAGCCGGATCCGCTGGCTTTCGCCGCCGGACAGAGTTCCGGCAGCCCGGGAGAGGGTCAGATAGCTCAGGCCCACATCCGTCAGGAACTGAAGCCGGGACTTGATCTCCTTGACGATCTGCTCGGCAACCAGAGCCATATTCCCTTCCAGATGCAGGTTATTCATAAATTCCAGACCGTCCCGGACGCTCATGCGGCAAAAGTCCATAATGCCGATGCCGCCCACGGTCACCGCCCGGGCGATGTCCGACAGCCGGTCGCCGCCGCACCGGGGACAGGGCGCCGTGGCCATGCACTCCTCCAGCTCCTTCCGGGCCGCGTCGGACTGGGTCTCCTTATACCGGCGGGAGATGTTGTTCAAAATACCCTCAAAGGGCTGCTCCAGCACACCCATACCGTTGCCCCGGTTGTAGGTGATCTTCAGCTTTTCTCCCTTGGTGCCGTAGAGGATCACGTCCATCACATCTCTCGGCAGCTCCTTCACGGGCACAGTCAGAGAGAAGTGATACTTCTGGGCCAGGGCCTCAAAATACATCCGGAAGATGGAGTCCGTCCGGGCGCTCTGCCAGCCGGAGGCCTGGATAGCCCCCTCAAAAATGGACTTATTCTTATCCGGAATCACCAGGTCCTCATCGGCAATGAGCTGAAAGCCCAATCCGGTACAGCTGGGGCATGCGCCGCTGGGGTTATTGAAGGAGAACATCCGGGGTTCCAGCTCCGTCAGGCTGATGCCGCAGTCCTCACAGGCATAGTTCTGGGAAAAGCTCAGCTCCTCACCGCTCTGAGGCAGCTGGATGGTAACTAAGCCTCCGGAATGGGAGCAGGCCGTCTCGATGGAGTCCGTGAGCCTCCGGCGCAGCCCCTCCTTCAGTACCAGCCGGTCCACCACCAGGTCGATGGTGTGCTTCTTATTCTTCTCGCAGGAAATTTCCTCCGTCAAATCATAGAGGATCCCATCCACCCGAACCCGGGCAAAGCCGGACTTCCGGGCGTCCTCAAAGACCTTCTTATGCTCGCCCTTCTTCCCCCGGATCACAGGCGACAGCACCAAGAACCGTGCGCCCTCTCCCAGGGCCTCCACCCGGTCAACGATCTGGTCGATGGTCTGGCGGCGGATCTCCTTGCCGCACTTGGGACAGTGGGGAATGCCCACTCTGGCCCAGAGCAGACGGAGATAGTCGTAGATTTCCGTCACCGTGCCCACGGTGGAACGTGGGTTTTTGGAAGTTGTCTTCTGATCGATGGATATGGCGGGAGACAGGCCGTCAATGGAATCCACGTCCGGCTTGTCCATCTGCCCCAAAAACTGCCGGGCATAGGAGGACAGGCTCTCCACATACCGCCGCTGTCCCTCGGCATAGATGGTATCAAAGGCAAGGCTGGATTTTCCGGAACCGCTGAGGCCGGTAAATACCACCAGCTTGTCCCGGGGAATGGTCAAATTCACGTTTTTCAGATTGTTCTCTCTGGCTCCCTGAATGCGGATCGTATCGTTCATAGCGTTCTCCTGTGGAAATATGCCGGAGGCTGTCCGGCGAGTATTGTGGGTTTGCTTTACTGAGTAGTATAGCACAGAATTCCAAAAGGCACAAGCTTTTTTTCAAACATAATTTCGTTTTAAAAAGGGAAAAATGAAAAGTCGTTTTTCGTCAGAAATTGGCAAATTTCCCCCTGATTTTTGCAAGGAATTTATATCCTTCAACGGTTGCATTTCCGGGGTATTCGATGTTATAATACCTCTGTAAGCAATTCCCGGTCACCCCGGGACATCGATAAGAGAATAAAGAATATAAAGTGAGGTATTCATCTGATGATTGCATACGGTGAAAAGATCCAGGTATTCTGCGGCAATTCCAATCCCAAGTTCGCCCAGACCATCTGCGACGAGCTGGGGATCCCCATGGGCAAGGCTGAGGTTAAGCACTTTGCCGACGGGGAAGCTTCTGTCTCCTTGGAAGAAACTGTCCGCGGCGCGGACGTGTTTCTGGTTCAGTCCACCTGTAAGCCCGTCAACGACCATCTCATGGAGCTGCTGGTCATGATCGACGCCTGCCGCCGGGCCTCCGCCGGCCGGATCACCGCTGTGATCCCCTACTTTGGCTACGCCCGTCAGGATCGCAAGGCCAAGTCCCGGGATCCCATTTCCGCCAAGCTGGTGGCCAACATGCTCACCGCCGCCGGTGCTGACCGGATTCTGACCATGGATCTCCACGCCTCCCAGATCCAGGGCTTCTTCGACATTCCTCTGGATCACCTGCTGGGCAATGTCTCCTTTGTTGAGTATTACATGAACAAGTTCCCAGAGACCGAGTACAATCACGATGAATTTGTGGTGGTATCTCCTGACGTAGGCTCTGTAGGCCGCGCCCGGAATTTCGCCGCCAAGGTTCACATGGGCCTGGCCATTGTGGATAAGCGCCGTCCCAAGGCCAACGTCTCCGAGGTCATGAACATCATCGGCGACGTGAAGGGCAAGACCTGCATTCTCTATGACGATATGGTGGATACCGCCGGCTCCCTGTGCAACGCCGCCAAGGTTCTGGTGGAAATCGGCGGCGCCAAGGAAGTCTACGCCTGCGCCACCCACGGTGTGCTCTCCGGCCCTGCCTACGAGCGGATCGAAGCAAGCCCCATCAAGGAGATGGTCTTCCTGAACACCATTCCCGAGCTGAACAACACCCCCAGCCACAAGATTAAGTTCCTGGACGTAGCTCCCGTCTTTGCCCGTGCCATTGAGCACATCCACGGCGCGACCTCCATCGCCGACCTGTTCTAAAGCCGTGTTTCAGAAAACGGAAAGCTGGCTTATCGCAGGCCTTGGCAATCCCGGCACGCAGTACCAGAACACCCGGCACAACACCGGCTTCCGGTGCGTAGACATTCTGGCGGAAGGCTTAGGCTGCAAGGTGGATAAGCTGAAATTCCAGGGCCTGTACACCCAGGTGAGCTGGAAGGACAAAAAGCTGTTCCTCCTCAAGCCCCAGACCTACATGAACCTGTCCGGCAAAAGCGTGTTGCAGCTGTCCGCCTACTTCCAGATCCCGCCCCAGCGCATCATCGTCATTTTTGACGACATCTCCCTGCCTCCCGGGCGGCTTCGGGTTCGGAGCGACGGCTCCGCCGGCGGCCACAACGGCATCAAGTCCATTATTCAGGAGCTGGGCAGTCAGGACTTTCCCCGGGTGAAGATCGGCGTGGGTGCCAAGCCCCACCCGGACTATGATCTGGCGGACTGGGTGCTGTCCACCTTCTCCGCAAGTGAGGAAAAGGCCCTGGCGGTCTCCCTGAAAAACGGCGCGGAAGCGGCGCTGACCATCATCGAGCACGGGGTAAGCGAAGCGGCCAACCGCTATAACGGCTCCAAGCCCTAGGCAAAAATCGAATACTGTCACAAAACCACGGAAAGGGGGGAGAAAGCCCCCTTTCCGCGTTGCCACGTTGTGTGAATACCTGAGGTGAATCTATGGAAAACCTGCTCTCTCTTTTAAAAAACATCCCGGAATACAGTGCCGTTGTGTCCTCCCTGAAGGGCGGCGAAAGCGTGGCCGTCACCGGCATCGGTCAGATCAACCGCAGTCACATGATTGCCGGGCTGAGCCATGATGTGGATCGCCCCCTGGTGCTCATTTGTCAGGACGATATGGCTGCCCGGCGGCTTCAGGAGGAGCTGAAGTGCTTCCTGGATGGCGCCGTAGTTCCCATTCTGCCGGGACGGGAGCTGACCTTCTATGACGCGGCAGTGGTCAGCCGGGCCTGGGAGCAGAAGCGGCTGCGGCAGCTGTACGAGCTGGCCCAGGGAAAGACCCGGCTTCAGATTCTCACCTGGGAGTCTCTGAGCCTGCGCACCATGCCGCGAACGGTGCTGATGAAGACCGCCTTTACCCTGGAAGCGGGGAAGGAATATCCCATGGGCGATCTGATCCGGCGGCTTACCGCCGCGGGCTACAGCCGATGCGGCATGGTGGAGGGCAGCGGTCAGTTTGCCCTCCGTGGCGGAATCCTGGATATCTTCTCCCCTGCCGCCGACCAGCCCATCCGGGCGGAGTTTTTCGGCGACGAGCTGGACACCATGGGCTACTTCGACATCAGCACCCAGCGCCGCAGCGAAAACGCGGATTCCGTCACCATCCTGCCCGTAGGCGAGACCCAGCCCAGCCTCCATTCCAAGGGCATCGCCGGTCTGTGCCGGGACATCTCTTCTCTCATCTCCCGTCAGAAGCGGCGGAAGAATATAAACGAGCCTTTGATCTCCACTCTGGAAAAAGACTTGGAAAAGTTTGAAAACGGTCTGAATAACCCGGCTGCTGACCGGTATATGGCTCTTATATATCCCCAAATGGCCACCGCACTGGATTATCTGCCGGAGAACACTCTGTTCGCCGTCTGCGACCACGCCGCCCTTCAGCGCACCGCCAGAAGCCGGATGGAGGAAATGGGGATGCAGCTGGACAGCATGCTGGGTGGCGGCCTGGTAGCGGGAGAGCTGTGTGATTTTTGTTTAACCTGGGAGGACTTCTGCCATAAGCTCACCGGCCGCACCGCAATATACTTTGACGCCTTCGGCGGCACCTCCTATCCGGAGAGCTGTCCGCCAAAGCAGCTCTATCCCATGACCGCCAAGCAGCTTCCCGGCTACGGCGGCAACCTGGACACTGCCGCCTCAGACCTGCAGCACTACCAGAAAATGGAATTTGGTTCCCTGGTACTCTGCGGCTCCCGGCGCCGGGCGGAGCTGTTACAGCAAATGCTTCGGGATAAGGGTCTTTCCTCCTTCCTGTGCATTCCCCTGACCACCCTGCCCGCTGCCGGGCAGATTCTCCTTAGTGACGGCACCCTGCCCTTCGGCATGGAGTATCCCATGTCAAAGCTGGCGGTTCTCAGCGAGGGCCAGCTCATGGCCCGCAGCGAGCCGAAGAAGAAGGCCGCCAAAAAGGCCGGCGCCACCAACCGTCAGAAGCTGAACTCCTTCACCGACCTGACTCCTGGAGACCTGGTGGTCCACGAAAACTACGGCATCGGCCGGTTTGTTGCCATGGAGCAGATCAAGGTGGAGGGCGCTGTCAAGGACTATATCAAAATCGCCTATCAGGGCAGCGACACCCTGTTTGTTCCCGCCACCCAGCTGGACTTAGTGAGCAAATACATTGGCGGCGGCGGAGAGGAAAGCAACGTCAAGCTGAACAAAATCGGCTCCGACGCCTGGCAGAAGACCAAGGCCAAGGCGAGAAAAGCCGCCAAGGACATGGCCGGGGAGCTGATCCAGCTGTACGCCGCCCGGAAACGTCAGCCCGGCTTCGCCTTTGCCGCCGACGCTCCCTGGCAGCGAGAGTTTGAAGACAACTTCCCCTACCCCGAAACCGACGACCAGCTTCGCTGCATTGCCGATATCAAGCGGGACATGGAGTCCCCCACCCCCATGGATCGGCTGCTGTGCGGGGACGTGGGCTTCGGCAAGACGGAGGTCGCCCTCCGGGCGGTGATGAAGGCCGTCATGGACGGCAAGCAGGCCGCCATTCTGGTGCCCACCACGGTACTTGCCCAGCAGCACTATCAGACCGCCGTAGCCCGGTTCCGGGGCTTTCCCGTGAACATTGACGTTCTCAGCCGGTTCCGTACCACGAAAATGCAGCAGCAGACCCTGCGCAATCTGGCCTCCGGCAACGTGGACTTAATCATCGGCACCCACAAGCTGCTGCAAAAAAGCGTCCAGTTTAAGGATCTGGGCCTGCTGATCATCGACGAGGAGCAGCGCTTCGGCGT
>DEUP01000001.1:0-3646 GCA_002362625.1 Clostridiales bacterium UBA3259 | reverse complement strand
CTTCGGCGTCAGCCACAAGGAGCGCTTAAAGGAGATGTCCAAGGGCGTGGACGTGCTCACCCTGTCCGCCACCCCCATTCCCAGAACGCTTAATATGGCCCTTTCCGGCCTTCGGGACATGTCCACCATTGAGGAGCCTCCCGCCGACCGCTACCCTGTACAGACCTTTGTCATGGAGCATAACAACGCCGTCATCGACGACGCCATCCGCCGGGAGGTGGAGCGGGGCGGCCAGGTCTATTACCTCCACAACCGGACGGAAACCATCGACCAGTGCGCCAGCGCCCTGGTGAAACGAATTCCCGGCCTGCGGGTGGGCGTGGCCCACGGCCAGATGAGCGAGGATGCCCTGGGAGACGTGATGCAGGCCATGACCGAGGGGGAAATTCAGGTGCTGGTGTGCACCACCATCATTGAGACCGGTCTGGACATTCCCAACGCCAATACCCTGATTATCGAAAACGCCGACCGGTTCGGCCTGAGCCAGCTCCACCAGCTCCGGGGCCGGGTAGGCCGGTCCACCCGCCATGCCTACGCCTACTTTACCTACAAGCCCGACAAGAACCTGACGGAGGTCGCGGAAAAACGGCTGTCCGCCATCCGGGATTTCGCGGAATTCGGCTCCGGCTTCAAAATCGCCATGCGGGATCTGGAAATCCGGGGCGCCGGCAACCTCTTAGGCTCCGAGCAGTCCGGTCATATGTCCAGCGTGGGCTACGATATGTACTTAAAGCTCCTGGACGAGGCCGTGCTGGAAGAGCGTGGCGAGGCCCCCAAGGCCCCCGACTGCACCGCCGACCTGAACGTCACCGCCAACGTGGATAAGGATTACGTCTCCCGGGGGGAGGAGCGGATGGATCTGTACCGCCGGATGGCCGCCATCCGGTCCCAGGAGGACGCCGACGATCTGCTGGACGAAATTGTGGATCGGTACGGCGAGCCGCCCAAGGGGGTACTGAACCTGATCGACATTGCCCTGCTCCGTGCCAAGGCCCGGGAGGCCGGTGTCAAGGACATCCGCCAGAAGTCCGGAGACGTGCTGTTCACCCTCACCAATCTGAACTTCGAAGCGGTCAGCGCTCTGTGCGCCGATCCGGATTATAAGACCCGTGTCACGTACCTCGCAACCGCCAAGGAGCCGACCCTGCGCTTAAAGCTGTCCGCCGGCGTGGACAGCCTGAAGCAGAGCCGGGTATTCATCGACCGGTACCGGCAGTGCTGCCGCAGTTGAAAGTTGAAAATGGAAAATGGAAAGTGATTGTGAATTTTCTGTGGCATTCCTTGCAATTTGCCGGTATTATGGTATAATGCAGTAAACTTCTATACCCTTTTCAGGAGGACAACCATGTCAAAAGGTAAATTTTCCGCTCCCCGGCCCCGCCGGGAGGAGGATCCGGAGATCCGGAAGGCCTATCGGCAGATGACCGGTCAGGAGCCAATCCCGGAATCCATACAGGAGCCAACACAAGAACCGGTAAATCCGGCGCCGATGGGGGAGCCGGAATCATCCGGACATCCCGTTTCCAATCCCGCTTCCGAAAACGCCGATCTGGACGCCCTGTTGACAGGGCTGAATTCTGCCGCACCCGCCCATGACGCGCTTCCGCCCAGGCCGGAGGCGAAGCCCGCGTCTTCCTCCGCTTCTCCCACACCGAAGCAGCCCTTCCGGAAATTCTTTCCGGAGGAACCTCCGGCGGAGGACGAGGAAGCGGATTCGCAGGCCGATGAGGAGGAAACCTTCCTGGATAAGGCCGTAAGATACCTGGGCAAGGCCATGGATTTCTGCGCCCAAAACAAGAAAATCGTGCTGGTTGCCCTATGTGCTCTGGCCCTGATCGTTATTGTGGGGGTGATCTCCGTTTTCGCCGCCGGTACCGCCGATCCCTATGACCGAAAGATTCTGAATAACGTCTATGTGGCCGGAGTCAACGTAGGCGGCATGACCAAGAAGGAAGCCATAAATCTCGTTACAAAAAGCGTCGACGACCGGCTTTCCCGGGAATACATGGTGGTGGAGCTGTCCGGCAACGAGCTTCAGATCTCTCCCGCGGACGCTTCGGTGAAGCTGGATGTAAAGGGGGCCGTCAATGCCGCCTACGACTATGGCCGCACCGGCACCAATGCCGAAAAGGATCAGGCCTACGTAAACTCCCTGACGGGAACCTATACCGTTCCCCTGTCCTCCTATATGGAGGTCAACAAGCGGAAGCTTCAGGAGGCCCTGGAGAACTTTGCCGCCAATGCGGGCAGCACCCTTACCCAAACCAAATACGGCCTGGAGGGCACCCAGCCGGAGCTGTCCCTGGATAAATTCGACGGGAATGCCCCTGGGCAGACCCTGGTGATCACCATGGGCACTCCCGGCATTCAGTTCGACACCGCCGCCGTGCTGGCGGAGATCATAGATGCCTACGCGCGGTTTGAATTCCGGGTCACCGTGGCGGACGCGGAGCCTGTCTCCCAGCCGGACCCCCTGGACCTGGATTCCATATACCTGGAATTCTACATTGCCCCGGTGAACGCCACCGTGGACATTTCCGCCCACAAGACCATTCCCGCCTCCTACGGCTATGGCTTTGACGTGGAAAAAGCCAAGGCGATGGTTGCCCAGGCGGACTACGGCGAGGAAATCCGGATTCCCATGGAGTATATCGAGCCGGAGGTTATGGACGAGGAGCTGCTGTACCGGGACACCCTGGGCGAGTACCGCACCGCCTACAGCCGCAGCGAAAACCGGATTGTCAACCTGAAGCTGGCCTGTGAGGCCATCAACGGCTTTGTGCTGGATCCCGGCGAAACCTTCTCCTTCAACGACCAGGTGGGCCAGCCCACCACAGACAAGGGCTACAAGTACGCCTATGTCAGCACCGGCATCGACGAAGAATCGGTGGTAGGCGGCGGCATCAGCCAGGTAGCCTCCACCCTGTACTACAGCGCTCTGCTGTCCGACCTGCAAATTGTCTCCCGGACAAACCACGACCGGCCTATGTCCTACATCGACTACGGCCTGGACGCGGATATCCAGTGGGGAAAACGGGATCTGCGGTTCAAGAACAACACCGATTATCCCATCACCATCCAGGCGGAGGCCGCCGGCGGCTATATTTCCATTCAGCTTCTGGGCACGGAGCAGCGCAGCTACTATGTGAAGCTGGAAAGCCGGATTCAGAACAC
The DNA here is from genome assembly GCA_002362625.1 of Clostridiales bacterium UBA3259. The sequence goes on along the minus strand of DEUP01000001.1, from coordinate 472 downwards.
CTATGTTCCCGACACCAAGTATGAGGACTTTAAGTACGACAATCCCGACGGCTATCTGGATGGAGACGTGATTCAGGAGGGCGAGGAGGGCTATCTGGTCAGAACCTATATGATTAAGTATGACCGCAATACCAACGAACAGCTCTCCCGGAATTCCATCGCGGATTCCGAGTACAAATCCATTGACGAAATCCTGGCCCGGGTGGAGGAAGAACCCACCACGGAGCCTCCTACCCAGCCGTCTACCCAGCCGTCCACCGAGCCGCCTACAACTCCCACAACGGCCCCTACGGTTCCCACCACCGAAGCTCCCAGTGAGTCCACGACGCCTTCCTCTGAGGCTCCCAGTGAGTCCACGGCACCTTCCTCTGAGGCTCCCAGTGAGGATTCACCGGGAGGCGAATCCGGCGGTGAAAACCAGCAAGATGACAATATTGCCGGAGACGCCGCTTAATACTAAAATCTAATAAAA
>DEUP01000023.1 GCA_002362625.1 Clostridiales bacterium UBA3259 | reverse complement strand
CAGGCCTGGGTGCCGGCGTAGTCAAACTCCGCCGCCTGTCCGATGACGATGGGGCCGGAGCCGATGATGAGAATTTTCTTGATATCTGTTCTCTTTGCCATATTTGAATTGTCCTCCTAAATTTTGGGGTATGTCAAGGCTTAAGCCTGATAGATTAGGTTTCCGTCGCAAACGGTTGCGACGCATTTGCCAAATACCTCCCAGCCCTGGAAGGGCGTGGCTTTGCCCATGGAGAGGAAATCTTTCGGATCAATTTTATATTGCGCGTTTAAGTCCCAGACGGTGTAGTCGCAGCCCAGGGGCAGGTTAAACCGCTTTCTGGGGTTGACTGCCAGCAATTCCAGCAGCCGTTCCAGGGACAGGATGCCGGTCTTTACCAGGCAGGTATAGAGGATGGGGAAGGCCGTCTCGATGCCCACCACGCCGAAGGCGCTTTTTTCCAGGCCTTTGGACTTCTCCTCCGCGCTGTGAGGAGCGTGGTCGGTGGCGATCATGTCGATGGTGCCGTCCAGGATGCCTTCGATCAGGGCGTCCCGGTCCTCTCTGCTCCGGATGGGCGGGTTCATCTTGAAGCGGCCGTCCTCCTGGAGCATGGAATCGTCCATGGTGAGGTAGTGAGGGCCGGTCTCGCAAGTCACGTCCAGCCCCTCCGCCTTGGCCTTGCGGATAATGTCCACGCTTTCCTTGGTAGAAATGTGACACACATGGTATTTTACGCCGGTTTCCCGAACCAATTCCAGATCCCGGGCGATCTGACCCCATTCGCTTTCGGAACAGATGCCCCGATGGCCGTGGGCCTTTGCGTAGTCCCCGTCATGGATGTAGCCGCCGCGAAGGAGGCGGTTGTCCTCGCAGTGAGCCACAATGGGCTTGCCCAGAGCCTTGGCGGTTTCCATAGCCAGGCGCATTATGGCGTCATTTTGAACACCCCGTCCGTCATCGGAGAAGCCCAAAACATCCTTTGCCAGGCCTGGCAGGTCAGCCAGGGCTTCTCCCTTTTCCCCAACGGTGATGGCGCCGTAGGGGTAGATGTGAATGCAGGCGGTGTCCCGGATCAGGCGAAGCTGCGCTTCCAAATGCTCGGCGCTGTCCGGTACGGGATTCAGGTTGGGCATGGTGGCCACCGCCGTGTAGCCCCCCCGGGCGGAGGCCAGGGAGCCTGACCGGATGGTCTCCTTATAAGAAAAACCCGGCTCTCGGAAATGCACATGCACATCACAAAAGCCGGGAAAAACAACATATCGGGGGGAATTGAGGAAAGGAAAAGCGGAAAGGGAAACACCAACGCCCTCAGTGGAAACAGCGGAGGGGAAAATGACCTGTGCTTTCATACGCTGTGTCATAATAATCTCCTTTCAGCCCGAAAAAAAATCCTGCCAAAGCGGCAAGACCCACGCGGCAAGCCGCTTGCTGTATTGGAGAAAATTATACCATGGGGTGAAAGGGTTGTCAATGGGACATATGGTACAAAAGAAAGGGGCCCAAACAGGGTGTTTTTTTACCGGGCTTTTTCGGGAGGCGCCGTAAAAAAAGGTATTTTCTGTCAAGTACACACCCCGGCGGCAGACTCTGCGGGGCTCTTTTTCAATATTCTGACGGAAGCGGTTTCCGCTTTCGCTTTCCCTTTTATAAAATTCAATAGCAAACTATCAACATAGGACAAAAAATGTGATAGCATTCCAATATATAGGAGGCGGTTAAATGATAAACGAAAACGCGGGCGCGGCCACACCGGCATTGATTATCTATCTCAGCCGCCAGGGGATAATATACATTCCGGCACTGTTTATCATGAGAGCCGCAGTCGGTGTAACCGGTTTGGTATGGGCCCAGCCTGTGGCGGATCTTCTGTCTACGGCGCTGGTTGCCGTGCTCTATCTTAAGACTGTTAAAAAAAAGCAGACATCCGTGAAGAAAGAAATATCGGAGTAAAATACATATAATAGAGCCGAATGCCGTAAAGGGCATTCGGCTTCTTCCTTCAAAAAAGGTCAGACATCTGCTTGCATTTTCTGACAATCGATGGTATACTAAAGGAAAGTAATTTCGCAAAAGGAACGATACTATGGAACAGCAGAAGCAATCCCGGGAGCCTTTAGGGGTTCAGGTGGAAAAAGATCTGATGGCATACATTCTGGGAGAAGAGATTGGCTCCAAGCTTCCCAACGAGTTTGAACTGGGTCAGATGTTTGAGGTGGGCCGAAGCACCATCCGGGAAGCGGTGAAAAGTCTGGTCACCAAAGGGGTTCTGGAGGTTCGCCGGGGAGACGGCACCTATATTCAAAGCCACATTCCCATGACAGAGGATCCTCTGGGCCTGTCCAAGCTGGACGACAAATACAAGCTGGCCCTGGAGCTATTGGAGGTTCGGCTGCTGCTGGAGCCGGAAATCGCCGCCAGTGCCGCCATTCACGCCACCGAGGAGGACAAAATTCAGGTAAAAGCCCTTTGTGACGCTACAGAGGAGCAGTACCGCAAGGGGGAGGATCACATCCCTCAGGACATTGCCTTTCACACCTGCATTGGCCAGTGCAGCAAAAACCGGGTGGTAGAAATGCTGCTGCCTGTGATCAACACTGCCATTATGACCTTCGCCAATCTGACCCACCGCCAACTGATGCAGGAGACAATCGACACCCATCGGGCGGTCACCAACGCTATTTTGTCCGGAGATTCTGTGGGCGCCAAATGCGCCATGATGATGCATCTGACCTACAATCGGCAGGCCATTCTCCACCTGCAAGAGGCCCATCAAAGGCAGACATCTGATGATTAATTGTGCTTTTCCTTTTAATCTTAAGCAACCTGCACAAAAACCAGGGGTTTCCCGTTGAGGATACCCCTGGTTTTCTTGTTAAAAACAGAGAACTCCCGAAAAACATCAGATTATTATTGCAATTTTAAAGAGGATATGCTACTATAACGATGTAAACATAAGACGTCTGAATAATATTAGAGAATTCACAGCCGGCAGTGAAGAATCCTATGCTTACATCAGATGTCTTGTGAGAATCGGATTGAAAAAAGAAGAAATAAGGAGTGCTTTATCATGTTAGCAGCCACCATGCTCGACCCTACCCGGCTTGTAGCAGCAGCCCTCATTGGTTTGGGAATCCTGCTTCTGCTGATTATCAAGTTCAAAGTTCACGCCATCATCTCCATTCTGGTTGGCGCCATCAGCATCGGTCTCATTGCCGGTATGCCCGCCGCCGATATCATCACCGCCGTCAATGACGGCATTGGAAACACCTTAAAGGGCATTGCCCTGCTGGTTGGTCTCGGTTCCATGTTCGGCGCCATCCTGGAGGCCTCCGGCGGCGCTCAGACCCTGGCCGTGACCATGGTCAAGCGGTTCGGCGACGAGAAGGCCGCCTGGGCTTTGGGCATCACCGGCCTGATTGTGGCCATGCCCGTATTCTTTGACGCCGGTCTGATTATCCTCATTCCCCTGGCATTCTCCCTGGCAAAACGCACCGGCCGGTCCACACTCTACTACGCCATCCCCTTGCTTGCCGGTCTGGCTGTGGGCCACGCCTTCATTCCTCCTACGCCCGGCCCCATTCTGGTTGCCAACATGCTGGGTGTTGACCTGGGCTGGGTCATTCTGATGGGCATCCTCTGCGGCTCTGTGGCCATGGTGGTGGCCGGTCCCATCTGGGGCAAATACTGCGGCAAGAAGTTCCTGATTCCCGTGCCGGAGCATGTGGCCAATCAGGAGGATATGGACGAGAGCAAGCTCCCTCCCTTTGGTCTGATTGTGGGCATTATCCTGATTCCCCTGGTATTCATCATCTGCAAGTCTGTCTGCGGCGTTCTCTTCCCTGCTGAGCATGTGCTCAACACCATCTTTAAGTTCCTGGGCGAGCCCTTTGTTGCCCTGCTCATCGCCACCATTGTGGCCATGTACTTCCTGGGCACCCGCTACGGCTACTCCCTGGAACAGTTGGAAAAGCTTATGACCAAGTCCCTGGAGCCCACCGGCCTGATTCTCCTGGTTACCGCCTGCGGCGGCGTGCTGCGGTATGTGCTTCAGTATTCCGGCCTGGGCGACATCATCGGGTCTGCCGTTGCCGGCATGAATATGCCTCTGGTGGTGCTGGCCTTCCTGGTAGCTGTGCTGGTACGGATCAGCGTAGGCTCCGCCACCGTGGCCATGACCATGGCCGCCGGTATTGTCTCCGCCATCCCCGGTATTTCGGAACTGTCTCCCCTGTACCTCGCCTGTGTCACCGCTGCTGTGGCTGGTGGCTCCACCGTTTTCTCTCACTTCAATGACTCCGGCTTCTGGCTGGTCAAGTCCCTGGTGGGCATCGATGAAAAGACGACCTTAAAAACCTGGACCATTATGGAGACATTAGTCGGCGGCGTGGGCTTCCTGGTTGCCCTGGTCATTTCCTTCTTCGCCTGATTTGAAAGGAGCGATTTAAAATGTGTCAATTAATCAGTCAGAAAATGCGTCAGCTGGCCCCGGAGCTGGATCCCCTGCGAATCGGCACCGGCTGGAAGCCAGAGGATCTTTCGAAACCCCAGATTCTCATTGAAAGCACCGCCGGTGACTCCCATCCCGGCAGCGGTCACTTAAACCTGCTGGTTCAGGAGGTCCGCAAGGGCGTTCAGGAGGCTGGCGGCTACGGCGCCCGGTACTACTGCACCGACATCTGCGACGGGGAAAGCCAGGGCACCGACGGCATTAACTACAGCCTGGCCAGCCGGGAAATGATCGCCAACATGATCGAGATCCACGCCATGGCCACTCCCTTTGACGCGGGCGTCTATCTTGCCAGCTGCGACAAGGGTATGCCCGCCAATCTGATGGGGCTGCTTCGTGTGGACATTCCCTCTGTGGTAGTACCCGGCGGCACCATGAACGCCGGTCCCGACATGCTCACCCTGGAACAGCTGGGCATGTACAGCGCCAAATTTGAGCGGGGCGAGATTGATGAAGACAAGCTGAGTTGGGCCAAGGAGAACGCCTGCCCCAGCTGCGGCGCCTGCTCCTTCATCGGCACCGCCTCCACCATGCAGATCATGGCAGAGGCTCTGGGTCTGGCTCTTCCCGGAAGCGCCCTGATGCCCGCCACCAGCCCCGACCTGCTGACCTACGCCCGTCAGGCGGGCAAGCGGGCTGTGGAAATGGCGGGAGACGATGCCATGAAGCCCAGTAACATTGTCACCATGGAATCCTTTGAAAACGCCATTCTGGTTCACGCCGCCATTTCCGGCTCCACCAACTGCCTGCTCCACCTGCCTGCCATTGCCCACGAGCTGGGTCTGGAAATCACCGGAGACACCTTTGACCGGCTCCATCGGGGCGCCCGGTATCTGCTGGACGTCCGTCCCGCCGGGAAGTGGCCCGCCGAGTGCTTCTACTACGCCGGTGGTGTCCCTGCCATTATGGAGGAGATCAAAGACCATCTCCATCTGGACGTAATGACCGTCACCGGTAAGACATTGGGTGAAAATCTTCAGGAGCTGAAGGAAAACGGCTACTATGAGCGCTGTGAAAAGTGGCTGAAGTCCTTTGGTGACCGGTACGGCATTTCCATCACCCGGCAGGACGTGATCCGTCCCTATGACAAGGCCATTGGTACCGACGGTTCCATTGCCATCCTCAAGGGTAATCTGGCCCCGGAGGGCGCGGTGATCAAGCACACCGCCTGCCCCAGGGAAATGTATCAGGCCGTTCTCCGTGCCCGTCCCTTTGACAGTGAGGAGGAATGTCTCGCCGCTGTGCTCCACCATGAGGTGGAAAAGGGCGACGCCGTATTCATCCGCTACGAAGGCCCCAAGGCCAGCGGTATGCCGGAGATGTTCTACACCTCCGAGGCCATTTCCTCCGACAAGGAGCTGGGCCGTGCCATTGCCCTGATCACCGACGGCCGGTTCTCCGGCGCTTCCACCGGCCCTGTCATTGGCCATTGCAGCCCCGAGGCAGCCGACGGCGGCCCTATCGCATTGGTTGAAAAGGACGATCTGATTGAAATTGACGTCTTCGGCCGGAAGCTGAACATTGTAGGCGTGAAGGGAGAGCGGAAACCGGCTGAGGAAATTGACGCCATTCTGGCGGAGCGTCGGAAGGCCTGGCAGCCCAAGCCCAAGAAATACCAGAAGGGCACTCTGCGGCTCTTCGGTGAGCTGGCCGCCAGCCCCATGAAGGGCGCTTATCTGGATTTCAGCAAGTAACTGTGTTGATAACAAACGGAGAGTCCCGGAATGGGACTCTCCGTTTGTTTTTATATTCTCTTTTTGATGGGATGCCGGATGATGGTTTTCCGCTTTTCCGGAGAAACCTTCCGGGGATCGGACAGGTAGATCTCATGGTGGAGACGGCTTTCTGAGAAATCCGGTTCATAGCCCTGCTCCCAGAGACAGGCTTCCATCTTTTCTACAGAAGCGGGTCCCTCCTTTCCCTTTCATAATATCATATCGTACATTTGTTTGCAAATTTTTTCGTAAAAATGTCCTCCGGCCTTTGGCCGGAGGACATGATGCTTTATACTTACTTAATATTGGAGGTAGACCGGAGGGTTACGTCATGGGCGCCGCCCTCTACGATGGACACGGAGGATACCAGGGTCAGCTTGGCGTTCTTCTGCAGGTCGGGAATGTTGGTCACGCCTACATTGCACATGGTGGACTTGACCTTGTACAGAGAGGCTTCCACGTTGTCATGGAGCGGGCCGGCATAGGTGACGTAGGAATCCACGCCCTCCTCAAAGCTCAGCTTGGAGGCGCCGCCCAGGTCGTAGCGCTGCCAGTTCCGGGCACGGTTGGAGCCTTCGCCCCAGTATTCCTTCATATAGGCGCCGTTCACCATGACCTTATTGGTGGGGCTTTCGTCGAACCGGGCGAAGTAGCGGCCCAGCATCAGGAAATCCGCGCCCATAGCCAGAGCCAGGGTCATGTGGTAGTCGTAGACAATGCCGCCGTCGGAGCAGATGGGCACATAGATGCCGGTCTCCCGGAAGTACTCGTCCCGGGCGTTGGCAACCTCAATCAAAGCGGTGGCCTGGCCACGGCCGATGCCCTTGGTCTCTCTGGTGATGCAGATGGAGCCGCCGCCGATACCAACCTTTACAAAGTCCGCGCCCGCACTGGCCAGGAACCGGAAGCCGTCCCGATCCACCACGTTGCCCGCGCCGATCTTCACGGTATTGCCGTAATGCTCCCGCACCCAGCTGATGGTCTTTTCCTGCCAGCAGGTATAGCCCTCGGAGGAGTCGATCACCAATACATCCGCGCCGGCATTCAGCAGGGCAGGGATCCGGGTGGCATAGTCCCGGGTATTGATACCCGCGCCCACCAGATAGCGCTTCTTGTCGTCCAGCAGCTCCAGGGGATTTTCCTTGTGGGAGGCGTAGTCCTTCCGGAAGACGAAGTACATCAGGTGGTCGTTTTCGTCCACAATGGGCAGGGAATTGAGCTTATGCTCCCAGATAATGTCGTTGGCTTCCTTCAGGGTGGTTTCCTTGGGGGCGGTGATCAGACGCTCACGGGGCGTCATGAAGTCCGCTACCTTGTCGGTAGGCTCCATCCGGGAAACACGATAGTCACGGCTGGTGACCAGACCCAGGAGCTTACCGCACGCGGTGCCGTCCTCGGTAATGGCCACGGTGGAGAAGCCGTTCTTGGCCTTCAGAGCCAATACGTCCGCCAAAGTGGCGTCAGGGGTCAGGTTGGAGGCGGAGGTGACGAAGCCGGCCTTATACCCCTTCACTCTTGCCACCATGGCCGCCTGGTTCTCAATGGTCTGGGAGCCGAAGATGAAGCTGATGCCGCCTTCCTTGGCCAGGGCGATGGCCAGGGTATCGTTGGAAACGGACTGCATGACCGCGGAGGTCAAAGGCACATTCAGAGAAATGGCAGGCTCTTCAAAGCCCTTACGGTACTTGACAAGGGGCGTTCTCAGACTGACACGGTCGGGGATGCAGTCTTCTGAGGTATAGCCGGGGATCAGAAGATACTCGCTGAAGGTGCGGCTGGGTTCCGGATAATAGTACGCCATTTGTTTTTCCTCCTGTTTTTAAATGAATATTTTACTTTTTCTTACAAGGTTTTGCCGTCGCCGGAATCCAGAACCTCCTGGATTTCCTTGCCATCGCTGCTCAGCTTCTTAAAGTTGCCCAAAATCTCACTGACCGGATCCACAATGGCGAAGGTATGAGGATATTTTTTAACAATGCTTGCCACGGCCGCCACCTGGGTTTTATTCACCACGCACAGCAGCACGCTGACCTCCTTGCCGGAATACATGCCTCTGGCGGGGATCAGGGTTGCGGAGTGGTGGAGCCGATTGATCAGCTCCTTGGATATCTCATCCGGATAGTCCGTGATAATCTCAAAGGAGATGGCCTCCCGGCCGGACTTCATCAGCCGGTCGCCTACGGTGGTGGACATGAAGGAATAGAGAATGCACAAAATCACCGGCTCCATCTGATAGCCGTACACAAAATAGCTGGTAATGGCAATGCAGCAGTTGATGACAAAGCTCATACCAAAGAAGGGCTTATTGGGGCGGCGCTTATGGATGATAGCGGAAACAAAATCAATGCCGCCGGTATAGGAGCTGGCCTTAATGAGCATGGAATAGGAATAACCCTGAATGACGCCCGCCACCAAAGGCCCCAGAATTTTGCTGGTGCCGTTTTCCGTGGAATAGGCAAAGGCGGAGAGATCCACGTAATCCAGCAGAAGCAGCGCCAGAGAGAAGGTAATCACATATACCATGCTGCGAAGAGCCATGGGCTTACTGACCTCAATATAGCACCAGATGGCAAGGGGAATGTTGATAAGAAGACTTAAATAGCCCACGCTGATGCCGGTGACATACTGGATCATGGTACAGATGCCGTTGACACCGGAAGGGGCAAATTGATTGGGGAAGACGAAAAGCTGATAGTTCACAGCGCCCAGAAGAGCCACAAACCCAATGAAAGCATAGGTCCATACCTTTTTTGCGATGCGCATACCCTTACTCCCTGACTGTTTCTTTCGTTTGGGGATAGAAACCTATCCGTCTTAACTGTAGATTCTAGCATAGGTTTTTCCAGGGGTCAAGGCACAAATTGACGAATTTTTATTGGGAAACGAAAGGGTTTGTGGGGGTCTTTCCCAATTGTCCATGGGGCAGAAATTTTTGTCCGCCGACAGTGGGAAATTGGGCTGTTTTTTGGAAGGGATACTCCGAATATCATTTTATTTTAACCAAAAAAGCCTTGTGTTTTCTAGTAAAATGTGATAAAATTTAGGGTGAGAAGGTTTGCCCAAAATGCATGGTTTTGGGCTTTTGTATAGAAACAGGAAAGGAGCCTCCTTATGTACTCTTCCGCCTACGTATGGGCAAAGGTTTTATCCTACATTGAGGATCGTCTGGACGCCGTCACCGTCTCCGCCTGGTTCGATGATGCCGAGGTTATTGAGCTGAACGAAACCAATCTGATTCTCTATTCCCCCTCAGACTTCCGTCGGGAGATCATCCGCAAGCGCTGTACCGGCTACATTCAGGACGCGTTAAAGGAGATTTTTAATTCCGACGCGAAGCTTCTGGTATTCGGCGACGAGGAGATGAAGGCCAGAAAAGCCAAGGGCCGTCCCGTATCCGCCATGGACTTTAATCCCCAGTTCACCTTTGACAACTTTATTGTGGGTCCGTCCAACCAGTTTGCCCATTCCGCCGCTACTTACGTATCGAAAAACCCGGGACAGAATTACAATCCCCTATTTCTCTACGGCCCTCCCGGTGTGGGAAAGACCCATCTGCTCTATGCCATTGCCAACGGCATCCGCAAGGACAATCCCGACGCCAACATCGTCTACATCAAGGGCGACCAGTTCACCAATGAACTGATTGACGCCATCAAAAACGGCAAGAATATTGAATTTCGTTCCAAATACCGGGAAGCGGATCTGTTTCTGGTGGACGATATTCAGTTCATTGCCGGCAAGGAATCCACCCAGGAGGAATTCTTCCACACCTTTAATAAGCTTTACGAAGAGCATAAGCAAATCGTCCTCACCAGCGACCGAAAGCCGGACGATATGCTGACCCTGGAGGAACGGCTCCGCAGCCGTTTTCTGTGGGGCATCACCACGGAAATCAATCCGCCCAACTATGAAACCCGTATGGCCATTCTGAAAAACAAGGCCAAGCAGTTGGGGTTGGATCTGCCTGACGATGTTTGCAACTACATTGCCACCAACATCACCACAAATGTCCGGCAACTGGAGGGCACCGTAAAGAAGATCCTGGCCTACCGGGATCTGAACAATATGCCTATGGATCTCCCTCACATCTCCGGTGTTATCAACGACATGTTTAAAAGCGAGGGCAACGCCCTGCCTACTCCCGCCCTGATTATTACCCAGGTGAGCAAGTTCTACAATGTGGATGAAAGCGTTCTCCGGGGAACTCAGAAAAACAAGGGTACCGCCGAAGCTCGGCAGACTGCCATGTACCTGATCCGAAAGCTGACCAATCTGAGCCTGCCAGACATCGGCAAGGAATTCGGCCGGGATCACTCCACCGTTCTCTATGCCATCCGCAAGGTGGAGGTCGCCCTGAAAAACGGAGACCAGAACATGCAGAACAACATCCGGGACATTACCTCCAACATCAATTCCAGTCTGTAGTTCCTTTTAGGAACCTCTGAATAAATCGCCTGCGGCAGCTGCCGGATCTTTTGACCCAATCGCACAGTTCATAAAGCCGGAAATACATACAGCATTCCTCGGTTTTCTGAACTTTCGCTTGTGCCAAAATCTCTCGGCACCTGCTCTTGCCGATTTCATCAGAGCTTCCTAAAAATGCTTTTTTCTCTTGCCCTTTCTTTATTTCAAAATTTATCCACAGAAACTGTGGAATGTGGATAAATTTTTTGTGGATAACTTTGTCAGAAAAAGACGTCCACAGCCCCTGTGGATAAGTTATCTGATTTCCACATTGGCCTGTGGATAAAAAAGCCTTGACCCTCTAAGAGAAAACCCACTTTTCCACATATTTTTTCTCTACGGCTGTTACGACTGCCTTAACCTATGATTTTTCTATATTTTTAAATCCGAATACAAGAAAGGAACGACAATATGCGTTTTACCTGTGAAAAAAACATGCTGGTTACGGGACTGAACATCGCCAGCCGAACCGTAGCCCAGAAAAGCAGCATTTCTGTCCTGGAAGGCATTCTCTGCAAGGCCGGCTTAGGCATCAGCCTTACCGGCTATAATATGGAAACAGCCATTACCTACGACATTGAAGCGGAGGTATCCGATCCCGGCGCCTGCATTCTCCCCGCCAGGCTCTTCGGCGATATCATCCGCCGTCTTCCGGAAGGCCCCGTCACCGTGGTGGTGGACGACAGCTACAAGGTTTCCATCCGTTCCGGCTACGCCTCCTTCACCATTTCCGCGGAATCCTCCGAGGATTATCCGGAGCTGCCCGACGTAAACGACGGCCGTCCCGTGAAGCTGCCCCAGAACAAGCTGAAGGAGCTGATTAACGGCACCATTTTTGCCGTATCCGAAAACCAGGGACGGCCCATTCACACCGGCGTCAAGTTCGAGGTGGCGGACGATACCATCACCACCATTGCCGTGGACGGCTTCCGGCTGGCAAGACGGACTTACTATCCCGAGGAGGGCACCGGACGGGAGATGAACTTCGTGGTTCCCTCCGCCGGTCTGAAGGAAGTGGAAAAAATCGTCTCCGATTCCGACGATCCCGCCTCCTTCACCCTGGGCAGAAAGCACATTCTCTTCCAGGTGGGGAAGGCTACCCTGGTCTGCCGCCTGCTGGAAGGAGAATTCCTGGATTGGCGGCGGGTGGTTCCCACCAACTGCCCTATTAAGCTGGTGGCTCATGTTTCCGACCTGGCTTCCTCTGTGGAGCGGGTGGGTCTGATCGTTTCCGAGAAGTACAAAAGCCCCATTCGCTGCGTCTTCGGCAATCAGGAGCTGCAGATGAAGACCAATACCACCATTGGCGTGGCGGAGGACCGGTGCAGCTTTGCCGGTGACGGTAAGGAATTGGAGATCGGCTTCAACGTCCGTTACCTGGCCGAGGCGCTGAAGGCCGTTCCCAGTGAGGAAGTGACTTTGGAGCTGACCAACGGCTTAAGTCCTATTGTCATGACTCCGGCGGAGGATAAGTATGATTTCTCCTATATGGTTCTGCCTGTGCGGATCAAAAGCTGATTGGAGGAAACAAAATGAAAGTAGTGGTCAAAAAGAAGGAACTGATCACCCCTCTGTATATCACCACGGAATTTATTAAGCTTCAGGATGCCATGAAATACGCCAATGTGGTATTTTCCGGCGGTGAGGCAAAGCAGATCATCCAGGGCGGAGACGTTCTGGTAAACGGAGAGAACTGCACCATGCGGGGCAAAAAGCTTCGGGACGGAGACACCTTCACCTTCTCCGGCCAGACCTTCCGGATTGAGCAAAAAGCATGAATTTAAATTCCCTTTACCTACGTTCCTTCCGGAACTATCAGGAGGAAACCATTGAGTTTGATCCGGGGGTCAACCTGATTGTGGGAGACAACGCCCAGGGAAAGACAAATCTGCTGGAAGGAATCTATTACCTGGGCTGCGGAAAAAGCTTCCGGGCCATGGTCAGTCGGGAGATGATCGGCTTCGGAGCGGAATTCGCGGAATTAAAGGGCGACATTTTCTCCCAGGAGCGGCAGCAAAGTCTTCGGTTTCTGCTGTTTGCCGCTTCCCGTCCCAGACAGATGTTCCGCAACGGGGTCAGAAAAAAATCCCTGGAGGAAATCGCCGGGGTGCTGCCCGGAGTGCTGTTCTGCCCGGAGGATCTGCTGATTCTGAAAACCGGAGCCGCCCAGCGGCGCAGGTTCGGCGATTCGGTATTATGCGCGCTTCGGCCCAATTATGATGCCGCCCTCACGGAATATAACCGGATTCTGGAACAAAAAAACCGGATTCTTAAGGATCACTTTGAAAATCCGGCGGTTCTGGAAATCTTGCCGGAATACAATCTCCGGCTGTGTCAGGTGGGAGCGCTGCTGATTTCCTACCGGGCACGGTTTTATGAGGGGCTTCAGCGGGAAGCTGCCCGGTTTCACCATCAATTTTCGGGAGGAAACGAGACATTTACTCTGGATTACAAAACCGTGTCTACGGTGAAGGATCCCTTTGCCGACCTCTCCGTGCTGACAGACAATCTGATCGCCCATCTGGAAGACCATCAAAAGGCTGAACTGGAAACCGCCCAATGCCTGACCGGCCCTCACAAGGACGACTTCACCATACGCCTTTCCGGTATCGACCTGAAGACCTACGGTTCCCAGGGTCAGACCCGAACCGCCGCCATCAGCTTAAAGCTTGCCCAGCGGGAGCTGATCCGCCGGGAATGGGGCGAGGAGCCGGTGCTGCTGCTGGACGATGTTCTTTCGGAGCTTGACCCGGGTCGGCAGGACTTTGTATTGAATCAGATTCAGGGCGGCCAGGTCTTCATCACCTGCTGTGAGCCGGGACGGCTTACAAGGCTGGGAAAAACCATTGAAATTCAAAAGGGCAGCGTTAAAAAATCATAACAGGGGCGTATCCGAAAACCGTCAATTCTCTTATCTGTCGGTTTTCTGATATGTCCCATGCAGTCAGGTTCATTTTATCCGAAATTACAGGAGTAACAATATGTCTGAAGAAACGAAAGTTACACAGGAATACGGCGGATCTCAAATCCAGGTTCTGGAAGGATTGGAAGCCGTTCGGAAGCGCCCCGGTATGTATATCGGCTCCACCTCTGCCTCCGGTCTGCACCATCTGGTCTATGAGATTGTGGACAACGCCATTGACGAGGCTCTGGCCGGTTACTGCAAGCACATTACCGTGACCATCAACCCGGGAAATTCCATTACCGTCACCGACGACGGCCGAGGCATCCCCGTGGATATCCAGCCCCAGACGGGCCGTCCCGCCCTGGAGGTGGTGTACACCGTCTTGCATGCCGGCGGTAAGTTCGGCGGCGGCGGCTATAAGGTCTCCGGCGGCCTTCACGGCGTGGGCGCCTCTGTTGTCAACGCCCTGAGTGAGTGGATGAAGGTTCGGGTTCACAAGAACGGTAACATCTATGAGATCAAGTTCTCCCGGGGCAATATCACCCAGGAAATGACCATTGTAGGTAAAACCGACAAAACCGGTACAGAGGTCACCTTCCAGCCGGATCCGGAGATGTTTGAGACCCTTGTCTATGACTATGAGATTCTCCATGAGCGGATGCGGGAGGAGGCCTTCCTGAACGCGGGCCTTTCCATCACCATCACCGACGACCGGGACGATGAAAAACAGGTTCAGGAGACCATGTGCTATGAGGGCGGTATTCGGGAGTTTGCCGTATGGTGCAACCGGAATAAAACCCCACTTCATGAGGAAGTCATTTATATGTCCGGCAGCAGGGGCGACGCCTCCGCGGAAATCGCCGTACAGTATAACGATGGCTACAACGAGTTTATTATGTCCTTTGCCAACGACGTCCGCACACCTGAGGGCGGTATGCATGAGACCGGCTTCAAAACCGCGCTCACCCGTGTTCTCAATGCCTACGGCATGAAAAATGGCATTATTAAGGGCGAAGATAAGGTATCCGGCGAGGACTGCCGGGAGGGTATTACCGCCATCGTTTCCGTAAAGCTGACGGACGCCCAGTTTGAAGGGCAGACCAAGGCAAAGCTTGGCAACGCCTATATCCGCACATTGGTTGACCAGATTGTCAACGACCAGCTTGCCACCTATTTTGAGGAGCATCCCCAGGTAGCCAAGGCGGTATTGGATAAGGCCATGATGGCAAACCGGGCCAGAGAGGCTGCCCGGAAGGCACGGGAATCCATCCGCCGGAAGACCGGCCTGGAATCCGGCCAGATGCCTGATAAGCTTCAGGACTGCAACGAGCGGGATCCGGAGCTGTGCGAAATCTACATCGTGGAGGGCGACAGCGCGGCCGGCTCTGCCATTCAGGGCAGAGACTCCCGGTTCCAGGCTATTCTCGCCATGTGGGGTAAAATGCTGAACGTGGAAAAGGCCCGGGCGGATAAGATTTACGGCAACGATAAGCTCTATCCTCTGATCGTGGCCCTGGGCGCGGGTATCGGGGAGGAGTTTGACCTCAATAAGCTGCGCTACCACAAGGTGGTCATCATGTCCGATGCGGATGTGGACGGCGCCCATATCCGTACCCTGCTGCTGACCTTCTTCTTCCGGTATATGCGGCCCCTGATTGAAAACGGCTATGTCTATTCCGCCGTGCCGCCCCTGTATAAGCTGACCCGGGGCCGTACTGTAAAGGTTGCCTATTCCGACGAGCAGCGGGATCGGATTTCCTCCGAGCTTCGCTCTGACAATCCCAACGCCAAGGTGGACATTTCCCGGTTTAAGGGCCTTGGCGAAATGGACCCTCACGAGCTGTGGGAGACCACCATGGATCCGGAAAAGAGGACCCTCCGCCGGATCACATTGGAGGACGCCCAGCGGGCGGACGCCATCTTTACCGTCCTTATGGGTGAGCAGGTGGAACCGAGAAAGGAATGGATCGAATGTAACGCCAAGTACGCGGTGAATATCGATATTTAAGGAAAGCCATTCCATCAAGAAACTGAAAAAATGTGGAGGTGTCTTTTTTGGCACATAATCGCAGCTATAAACCGGAGGACATCCGCTTCCCCGACCAGGTGATTACAGAATCAAACCTGGTGGAGGAAATGGAGAAATCCTATATTGAATACGCCATGTCCGTCATTGTGGGACGGGCACTGCCCGACGTCCGGGACGGCTTAAAGCCTGTCCACCGCCGGATCCTGTACACCATGTACGAAAGCGGCCTTTCCTCGGATAAGCCATTTAAAAAGTCCGCTACTTGTGTGGGCGACGTGCTGGGCCGGTATCATCCCCACGGCGACGCTTCCGTTTACGACGCCATGGTGCGCCTTGCCCAGAACTTCTCCATGCGCTATATGCTGGTGGATGGACACGGCAACTTTGGCTCCGTGGATGGCGACCCCCCGGCAGCCTACCGTTACACCGAAGCCAGAATGAGCAAGATCGCCAACGAAATGCTTCGGGACATTGACAAGGACACGGTGGACTGGGATCCAAACTTTGACGAGACAAGAAAAGAGCCTCGTGTGCTGCCCTCCCGGTTCCCGAACCTCCTGGTCAACGGTTCCAGCGGTATTGCCGTGGGTATGGCCACCAACATCCCGCCCCACAATCTGCGGGAGGTGATCAACGCCTGTGTCTGCGTGCTGGACGATCCCGAGGCTACCCTGGCGGATCTTATGGAGCATGTGTCCGGCCCTGACTTCCCCACCGGCGGTATCATCATGGGCCACAGCGGCATCCGGGCCGCCTATGCTACCGGCCGGGGCAAGATTGTGGTACGGGCAAAGACCGAGTTCGAGGAGTTCGGCAAGGATCGGATGCGGATCATCGTGAACGAGCTTCCCTACCAGGTCAATAAGCGGCAGCTGATTAAGAACATTGCTGACCAGGTAAAGGATAAGCGTCTGGATGGCATTTCCGACCTCCGGGACGAAACCGACCGGAACGGTATGCGGATGGTCATTGAGCTGAAGAAGGACGCCAATCCCCAGGTGGTCTTAAATAACCTGTTCAAGCAAACCGCCCTGCAAAGCAGCTTCGGTATTATCATGCTGGCGTTGGTTGACAATCAGAAGCAGCCCAAGATCCTGTCTCTGCGGCAGATCATCGACGAGTATTTGAAGCACCAGGAGGAAATCCTGACCCGGCGCACCCAGTATGACCTGCGGAAGGCCCGGGAGCGTGCCCATCTGCTGGAAGGCTTGCTCATTGCCCAGGATAACATTGACGAGGTCATTCACATTATCCGTTCCGCCTACGACGACGCCAAGCAAAAATTAATGGAGCGGTTCAGCCTGGACGATGTTCAGGCCCAGGCCATTCTGGACATGCGTCTGAAAGCCCTTCAGGGTCTTGACCGGGAAAAGCTTCAGGGAGAGTATGACGAGCTTCAGGAGAAGATCCAGTATTACTTGGAGCTGCTGGCAGACGAGGGCAAGCTGAAGGCCCTGCTCCGGGAGGAGCTGGTGGAGATCCGGGACAAGTACGGCGACGACCGGAAAACGGAAATCCAGGAGATCGAGGACGAGCTTGACATCGAGGATCTCATCGAAGAGGAGACCTGTGCCTTTACCCTTAGTAACCAGGGCTATATCAAGCGGATGCCTGTGGACACCTATCGTACCCAGAGCCGGGGAGGCAGGGGCGTCAGCGCCCAGAGCCTGAAGGAGGAGGACTATGTCAAGTCCCTGACCATTGCCTCCACCCATGACCATATGCTGTTCTTTACCGACCTGGGCCGTGTCCACCACCGGAAGGGCTATCAGATTCCCGAGGCCGGACGGACGGCCAGAGGCACCGCCATTGTCAACGTCCTGCCCCTGGAGGCCGGAGAGAAGGTCACGGCCATGGTAATCACCCGGGAGTTTGACGACAACGAGTTCCTGATTATGGCAACCAGGAAAGGCACGGTGAAGCGGATGCCCTTCGTTGCTCTGAAGACCAACCGGAAGACTGGCATCCGGGCCATCACCTTGGAGGAAGACGATCATCTGGTAAACGTCATCCGTACAAACGGCAATGACAATATCCTCATGGCTACCGCCCAGGGTATGGCTATCTGCTTCAACGAGAACGACGTCCGTCCCATGGGCCGTGACGCCGCCGGTGTCCGGGGTATTTCCCTGGGTGAGGGAGATTATGTGGTAGGCGCGGAAAAGGCGGAGGAGGGGAAGACCCTGCTCACCGTCACCGTCAACGGCTATGGAAAGCGGACAGAGCTGAATGAATACCTCCGCACCGGCCCGGATGGGAATAAGATTCCCCAGGGCAGAGGCGGCAAGGGTTTGAAAAACTACAATATCACGGAAAAGACCGGTATTGTGGCCGGCTGCCGTGTGGTTGGCGAGACCGACGACGTGATGGTCATTGAAAACGGCGGCGTGATCATCCGGATTCCCGCGTCCTCCATCAATATCTATAAGCGGGATGTGCAGGGCGTGATTGTCATGCGCATTGAGGAGGGCAACCAGGTGGTATCCCTGGAGCGTGTGGAGCCGGAAGAAGAAGGAAACGAAGCATGAAAACCGTGACCCTCTACACCGATGGGGCCTGCTCCGGCAACCCCGGCCCGGGAGGATGGGGCGCTATTCTCTCCTATAACGGGACGGAAAAGGAGCTGTCCGGCGGGGAGAAAAGCACCACCAACAACCGAATGGAGCTGACAGCCGTGATCCGGGGCCTGGAGGCCCTAAAGGAGCCGTGTAACGTAGAACTGTATTCCGATTCCAAATACGTGATCGACGCCCTGGAAAAGGGCTGGGCCTGGGGCTGGAAAAAACGGGGCTGGGTCAAGTCCGACAAAAAGCCCGCCCTGAATCCCGACCTGTGGGAAACCCTGCTTACCCTGACCATGAAGCACAAGGTCACCTGCCACTGGGTAAAGGGCCACGCTGAAAATCCCAAGAATAACCGCTGTGACGAGCTGGCGGTGGCCCAGAGCAAGGCTCAGAAGTAAAGGAGAAAGCATGTACCTGTCCATCGGAAGCGACTTCGCGGTCAGGGACAAAAATGTAATCGGCATTTTCGATTTGGACAACACCTCCACCTCCAAGCGCACCCGGGAATTTTTAGACCGGGCGGAGCGGGAGGGCGAGGTGGTTCCCTGCGATGATCTGCCGAAGGCCTTTGTGCTGACCAGCGAATACGGCTTCTCCCGGGTTAGACTCACGGAGCTGTCCGCGGCCACCCTGGAAAAGCGGCTGAAATGAAGAAAAGGAACCTCTGCGTAAATTGCCAAACAGGCATTTGCGGAGGTTCCTTTTTTTATTTTGTTTTGGAGATCTTTTTCAGTACCTTACCTGTCATACGGGTCATCAGATTTTTCATGGTCAGGGATTCTGAATCCACCGCTCTGCACAGGTAATCGTCCACAGCCTTGGGATGATAGACCCGGCTGCGGCGGTAGGCATCCTCCAGGGGCTGATCGAAGATGTGCCGGATGTAATCTCCCAGTTCTGCTTCCAGGCGGGAGGGATAGCTGGGATCCACCAGAATGGGCTTACTCAGCATGTCCACATAGGCTTCATCATCTTGATCCAGCTGAATAATGCGGTTTATGGCATCGTCAAAGGAAGGATAATCCGCTACGTTGATGAAGGCCTCCCGGTTGAAGATATTCGCGGCGGTGCAGCTTCCATAGTAAACCGGAATGGTGTCCGCATAGAACGCGTCTGTGATTTTCTCAGTGACAAATCCAAAGTTGTTGGTGCTTTCAAAGCAAAGGGTAAACTTGCATTTTCGCTGAAACGCCACCTTGCTTTCATCATGGAAATCCACTGTCTGACCGTCCGGCATGTTGTTCAGATAGGAGCCGGGAGATTCCACACGTTTATATTCGCATAGCTGTTTGAAAAAATCTCCCCGAATATTGTACTCTGACTCGTGGCTGGCAATGAAGTTGGCAAACAGAGTCTTCTGACTGAGAAGCTGCCTGGCGGTTTCCTGAGAACGGGGCTTTGACGCAAGTCCCTGCCAATGACTTCTTGGCCATACGCAGGTTGGCAGATAAAAATTCCGGTCACCAAAGGAAATGGGATAGGGACAAATGGAATAGTCGATGAGGTTAAAATCCGGGATGTAATTCTCGCCGGAGTGCATAATGCGCACCTGTGGCCTGCCGCAGTAGGGATAGGGATTGTCCTGAGAAAAATTGCAAATCAGATAATCCGGATCCTCGGTAATTCGGACGTCATATCCCTGAATCACCAGTAAATCATAGATCAGATTCTGGGTTTTGTCGAAGTCGTCTCCCATGCCGACATAGTTTAACCGGATGATTTTCCCTTCAGAGCCAGCCATAGCAAATCCTCCCAGCTGTATTGGAATTGGGATTCCTGTTCTGTGGGCATCATTATAACACATTTGCATTCAATTAACAACATATGTGTTCATAAAAAGCAGAAAAAAACCCTACACTTAGAAAGTGAAGGGGGAACAGCGTATGTTGGATGCAGCTATTGCAGGGCAGGTAATTCAAATGTACCGGGAGCAGCGGAATATGTCCCAGGAGTTGGTCAGCGGCCTGGCGGGAATCGGCAGAACCCATTTAAGCGCCATTGAGGAGGTTGTAGAGAAAAAGGATTCCAATGGTGTGTAAACAAACAGGGAATTTCTGTATGGGAGAATAGTTTACATAAAATTAAAATTTACAGATGAAAACTGCTTCTCCACAAAAGTTATCCACATTTTCCACAGCTTTTTCCACAGGCCAAAAGAAAAAAAGCCTTGAAAACACATGAATTTTTGGGCTTCACAGAAAAATCTCCACAGCCTGGGTGTTGGCTGTGGAGTTTTTTTGAATTGACATAACATCTTTTATTCAAAGATCAGCCGGGCACTGAATACCCGATGCTGCTTTTCCTCCTCATCCCGGCTGGCTTCCACCTGAAGGGTTTTTTCCTCAGGCAGATCCCAGCTGACGCGCAGGGTCTGACCCTCCCGGGCCTCGCTTAAATAGCAGACGGTAAATTCCTTCAGGCTGTTCGCGGCATGGAAGGGACTGGGAAGCAGATCGTCAATCCAATCCAGATACCGGGTGTTGTTCATGTGACCGTTCCGATCCAGGTCGGTGTAGCAGACCTGACGGCTGCGCTGGCTGCCCAGGGGCTTGGGAATCAGACCGCCGGGAATGGCAAGCTCTCCGCCCCGGACGGTTCCGGAGACGATAATGCCGCTTTTTCCGGGAAGGATCATGTTCCGGGTATCCAGATCCATCAGCACCCAAAGGGTGACGGAGCGGAAGCACTCGTTGCCCTTTTCATCATAGGCCACCATGGATCTGGGATAGGCCACCCGGGTGGTGGGCATGGGCCAGGTTTCCACATGTATGGTCTCTCCAATCCGGGGCAGACGGGTGATCTGAACCCTGTGCCGGGATACGGCCCAGAAAAGATGCCGCTTTTCCAGGACAGAGCTGTCTACAGCCAGCTCTGTGCAGTGCATTCCGGCTACCTCCTGGGCAAAAAGCAGGATTGCGGAGGGCTTCAGCCTGCCGTACCGGTCAACATAAATGTCTGTCAGTTCAAAATCCTTTTGAAAAATGGGCTTCATGGATAGATTACCTCGATCATATAGAATTGTGAAATGCTAGTTAATGGGTACTGAATAACGCAGAA
>DEUP01000006.1 GCA_002362625.1 Clostridiales bacterium UBA3259 | reverse complement strand
GCGTTATTCAGTACGCATTATCTACTTATGATACTTGCTTCCCGTCTGAATGGCCTCCGCACGGTAGAGCTGTTCTAAGACCATGATCCGGGCCAGATGGTGAGGGAAGGTCATTTTCCCCATGGACAGTTGAAGGTCCGCCTTTTCCTTCACTCTGGGAGCGATGCCGAAGGAGGAACCGATCAAAAAGCAGGCGCTGCCCTTACCGCTGCCCTTGACCCGTGCCAGGGTTTCGGCAAATCCTTCACTGCTTAAGGCTTTTCCCTCCGGGGTGAAGACGCAGAACCAGGCTCCCTTGGGGATTTTCGCGAGAATTTGGTCGGCCTCCTTGTTGAGGCCCGCGGAAATCTCCGCCTGGGAGGGATTTTCCGGGAGGCGGATTTCGGGAAGCTCCAAAAGGGTAAGCTTACAGTAACCGCTCAGGCGCTTACAGTATTCGGCGGCAGCGGACAGGTAAAAGGGTTCTTTCAGTTTTCCCATGCAAATTAATGTGATATCAAACATACACAATCCTCCCATTCAGTGTAATGTTACCATGAAAGCAGGAAAAAGGCAATTATCTTTTGCTCCCTTTGGGAAAAGGTAAGGGTGGAGGTGAAATCATGCAGGAGAAGAAGAAAATCATAACCGACCCCAACGGCAGCTACACGGGCCGTCCCAAGGAAAATCCCTATGAGATACCCGTACAGGACGCGGACGACCTGTAAAGGAAAACCCAGCCGGGCAGAAGCCCGGCTGGGGAAGCAGTCAGGAAATGGGAACGATGTAGCTGTCACACCGTACATATTCTCCGTCAATCAGTTCTGCGTTACCATTATAGAATACAAGTGCTTCGATCTGATCCACATCCACTACCTGAATCGCGCTGTTGCAAAGGAGCGTTTTGTTTTCTGTGGGTGTCACAGAGAACATGGTGCCTGTGGATATGGGACGATAGGTTCCGTCCTTCAGCATCACGCCTTCCAGATCTGGAGCCCCATAGGACAATCGCTTCATGGAGGGGCTTTCGGGGGCACGATCGGTGCCGGAAATTTCCAAAATGGCAGTCAGGGAGGAAAGCTCCGCCCGCTTCAGGTAATAGCCGCTGTCGCCGATGGGGACATTGGGCTGTACAATACGGGACTGGTCAGAGCCGGTCAGCGTCCAGGAAAGCTCCCAGCATCCTTCCGCAAGTGTAACTATCTCATCATCGTTATAGATGTAGATACTGGAACACCGGGCTGTGACCTCAGCTACAG
Source organism: Clostridiales bacterium UBA3259 (assembly GCA_002362625.1). The sequence goes on along the minus strand of DEUP01000006.1, from coordinate 8,179 downwards.
AGGACTGGGGGGTGTCATATGTGAAGACAATGCTGTATTCCAGGCTGCCGTCTTCCGCCGCGGGGCGTGGAATGGGGATGCCATTTTCGTCTCGTTCCCGAGGGGAGCCGTCGGCATAGGTAAAAACGCCGGGAGATGTTTCTAAAAAACCATCAAAGAAACCACAGGCCGCGGAAGCGGCAGGCCGGCCGCTCATGGTGACATCCCAGTCCGCACAGGGCACCACGCCGTCCGGCAGTTCTACACCCTCAACGCGGAAAATCAGGACGGCCCGGTAGGGATCCATCAGGGTTTGCACCACAGAAATGGTAACGCCCTGATCTGTGGCGCTGACGATTTGAGAGGTTTTGGATTTGTCAGTCTGGGGAAGAACGGCCAGACCGGACTGCTCCGCCGCCTTTTTGTCCTCTTCAGAAAAGTGGAAGTCCTTTGCGCTGCTGACAGGCCAGCGGATATAGACCGCTGCCGCTGTCATGGTGGTGAGAATCAGCACCGCCGCCAGAGACAGTAGGATCAGCTTTCGTCCGGAGAAGGATTTGGGGGATACCTGGGTCATATTCAGGAGCCTTTGGGTCATATCTGCCTTGTCCTGCCCGGAAAAGGTAAGACCGTCCATGGCCTGTGTAAATTCTTGCTTCATGCTGTGCATCATAAGTACATTTCTCCTTCCCGCTGTAAGTAGTCCCGAAGCTTTTTCCGTCCCCGGGACAGGCAGGTGGTAATGTTCCCTTCGGATTTTCCCAAAATCTTTCCAATCTCGCGGGCGGAATAGTCCTCGTAATAATATAAGTAAATGGGAACACGGTATTTTTCAGGCAGAGCCTGCAGTGCTTCCAGAATAGGCAGGTCCGGCAGCTGGGGCGCGGCCATGGTCTCCGCCGCTTCCAGAGGAACGGTCTTGCGGAAAAAGCCGCTTTTCAGGTGATCCTTGCAGGCGTTTACCGTGGCGCGGATGATGTAGGCCTTTTCATGCTCCGGGGTGTCGAAGCGAATATCCTTCGTCAGGATTTTCAGAAAGACGGTCTGGCAGATATCCTCCGCGTCACAGGTTTGCTTCAGATAGCTGTAGCTGATGCGAAGGATCATGTCCGCGTACTCCTGAACCAGCCGGGTTGCTTGTGCGCCATCCATGTGAAATCACTTCCTTTGTGTCCTTGAGGCCTTCTATCCATAATACGATCCTGAACCGCATATTCTGACATGATAGCATAAAAATTTTGCCGGGTAAAGAATTTTACCCGGCAAAGAGGTTTATTGGGCTTGCTGCGCTTTTTTCTCGTATTTCCGTTTGGTGGCCATGCCGCCCCGGATATGGCGCTCCCGTTTGTTTTCGTCCAGAATTTCCCGAACCTGCAGATACAGTCCCCGATTATACCCTTCCAGCCGCTGGGTCAGGTCTTTATGCACCGTAGATTTGGAAATACCAAAGTGCCGGGCGGCTGCCCGGACAGTGGCACCGGTTTCGATCATGTACACAGCCAATTCCTGGGCGCGCTTCTCAAGGCATTCTTTCATAGGCTTCCCCTCCGATGCTGTGTCGGTTGCCTGGATATCAGGCTTCCCGGTGTTAAGAAAGCATATGCCCTGGGAAATCAACTTATGAGTGCTTGACACCTACAGGAGAAAGGGGTAAAATGACAGAAAACCATATGTACAGGAGAAGACTATGATTTACTTCAACAACGACTACTGCGAGGGCTGCCACGAGAAGATTCTGCAGGCCCTGGGGAAGTTCAACATGACCCAGACCCCCGGCTATGGCGAGGATGATTTCTGCGCCTCCGCCGCCGGGAAGATCCGGGCTTTGTGCGGCCGGGAGGACATTGCGGTTCACTTCCTGGTGGGCGGCACCCAGACCAACCAGACGATTGTCTCCGCCGCTCTGCGGCCTCATCAGGGGGCGCTGTGCGCCGCTTCCGGCCACATTGCCTGCCATGAGACGGGAGCCATCGAGGCTACCGGCCACAAGGTGCTGACCCTCCCTTCGGCGGACGGAAAGATTACCGGGGAGCAGGTGCGAAGGGCTGTAGACGCCCATTGGGCCGACCCCAGCTTTGAGCATACGGTGCAGCCGGGACTTGTGTACATTTCCAACCCTACGGAGCTGGGTACACTGTACAGCTTAAAGGAACTGGAGGAACTGTCGGAGGCCTGCCGGGAGAAGGGGCTGTATTTGTTCCTGGACGGCGCACGGCTTGGCTACGGCATGGTAAGCAAGGGAAATGATGTGACCCTGGCCGACCTGGCCCGGCTGTGCGACGTATTCTACATCGGCGGTACCAAGGTGGGAGCGCTGTTTGGGGAGGCGGTGGTTATCACCAATCCCGTGCTGGGAAGGGATTTCCGGTATTTGATCAAGCGCCATGGTGGAATGCTGGCAAAGGGCCGTCTGCTGGGGATCCAGTTCGACACCCTGATGGAAAACAATCTGTACTTTGAAATTGCAGCCCATGCCGTCCGTCTGGCTGACCGGATCCGGGAAACCCTGGATGAGTGCCGCATGCCCTATCTGGTGCCTGGGGTTACCAACCAGATTTTCCCCATACTTCCCGACGCTGCTCTGGAAGCGCTGGAAAAAAAGTACGTCTTCTGTGAACAGGAGCGGGTGGACGAATCCCATCGGGCCATCCGTATCTGTACCTCCTGGGCGACGACGGAAGAAAACGTTCAGGCCCTGTGCCAGGATATCCGCGCCTTCTGTTATCGGTAATATTTACAACTTGTTCACTCGATTTTTGTGGAAACTGGTGGTATACTAGGAAGGGAGGAGGAATGTCTCTTGCAAATTGATAAAAAGGTTCTTCGGAAGCTGTTCCTGCTCATTGCGGGATGCCTGATCTTTGCCTGGCTCCTGCTGGATACGGCCCGAGCCAGCCAGGTATTTGTGACGACTTGGGAGCTGTTCGCGCCTTTCTTTATAGGCGCTTGTATCGCGTTCGTTTTTAACGTACCCATGCGCGCCATTGAACGGCAGCTGGACGGCATTCAGAAGCCGGGATTTCGGCGGATGCTGGCCATTGTGCTGACCATTGCCGCTCTGGTGCTGGTCATCATGTTTGTTGTGGAACTGCTGATACCCCAGATTAAGACGACTACGGCATCTCTTGCAAGCAAGCTCCCTGCCTTTGTGGAGCGAACGGCGAACAGTCTCATGCGGTTGATGGACGATAACCCGGGTGTACGGGATTGGATTTTAACGGCCTTTAATATGCAAAGCCTGGATTGGTCAACGATACTGACGAATATCCTGGCATTCCTGGGCAATCAGGCCAGCACCTTTATGGGCGGCGCGGTGACGGTAATCGGCACTGTGACCAGCGGTGTGGTCAACATGGTTATCGGCATTGCCTTTTCTGTTTACTGCCTGGCCCGGAAGGAAATTCTGGCCCGGCAGGGAAGAAGAATTCTCTATTCCATATTGCCGGAGGGTGTGTGCGACGAGATCATCCGGGTCCTCCGGCTGACCAACGCCACCTTCTCCAACTTCATTTCCGGCCAGTGCCTGGAAGCCTGTATTTTAGGCTGCCTGTTTGTCATTGCCATGACAATCCTTGGAATGCCCTATGCCCCGCTGGTCAGCGTGGTCATTGCTGTGACGGCCCTGGTTCCTGTTGTGGGCGCCTTTGTGGGCTGCATTTTGGGAGCCTTCTTTATTTTGGTGGACAATCCCATTCAGGCTGTGACCTTTGTGGTTATGTTCCTGGTCATACAGCAGCTGGAAAACAATCTGATCTACCCCAGAGTAGTGGGAACCTCCATTGGCCTGCCGGGCATGTGGGTGCTTGTAGCCGTCACCATAGGCGGCGATCTCATGGGCGTGGGCGGCATGTTACTGATGATTCCTTTGGCTTCGGTGCTGTACACCCTGCTCCGGGAGTTTACGGACAAGCGCTTACAGCAGCGGGGGATTCCGGAGGAAAAGCTTCAGGATCACCCTCCGGAGATCAAGTCCCAATTCCAGAAAAATAAGGAACGAAAGGAACGGCGGCGTCTGCAAAAAATGAAGGAGAAATTCCTTGAGATGCAGTCCCAGAAGAAGAAATGAACGGAAAGCAAGCGGTATCCCTGGTGCTTGGGGCATCCCTGTGTATGCCCCTGACAGCCTGCGCCAGCGAGCCTCAAATCGTGGAAACAAGCTTCGAGACCCATCCGGACATTACGCACGCCACCTTGGGGGAGCCGTATGTAGCGGTGCTTCCCGAGGCCACCACCCTGACTCCCAGGGATGAAGAGCTGGTGCGGGTGGTGGACTATATTCCGGATATCCTCACAGACCTGAAATACAGCACCTCGGATAACTTTACCGGTCAGGTGATCTACGATTTTCAGGACGTGTATCTTCGCTATGGCACGGTAAAGAAGCTGAAAGACGCCCAGGCAGTCTTTGCCGAGGCTGGTCTGCGGCTGAAGATCTGGGACGGCTACCGTCCTGTGTCCGCCCAGTTTTCGCTGTGGGAGGCCTGTCCCGATTCCAATTTCGTGGCAAATCCCTCCACCGGCTACAGCAACCACACCCGGGGCAACGCGGTGGATGTGACATTGGTAGATGAAACCGGCCAGGAGCTGGAAATGCCCACGGAGTTTGACAATTTCTCTGCCAGGGCCGATAGGGACTATTCGGACTGCACCGATGTCCAGCGGGAAAACGCCATGCTGCTGGAAAGCATCATGGAAAATAACGGCTTCAGCGGCTATTTTGGAGAATGGTGGCACTTTAACGACACCGATGGCTATGCGCCGGAAATGGTCTTCGACCCGGCCCATCCGGGATAAGCCCCTCTCAGTCAAGAACACCCAGAAAAACCGGAATCCTCCGTAAGGCTCAGCCATACGGAGGATCCTTTTTTGCCCGTTTACAGATTTCTTGCTGGGTTATTGGTCAGCCCCAGAAGGTAGTCCACAGAAACCTTATATAGCTCCGAAAGCTGGATCAGCACGTCTGTGGGAATGTCCCGCTGACCCAGTTCGTAGTTGCTGTACACCTGCTGAGAGCAGCGAAGGTATTCTGCAACCTGCCTCTGTTTTAAATCATGATCCTCCCGTAAATCCCGCAGCCGCCTAAACATCTTACCACCTCTTCCCAAAATCATAGCATACAGGATATCCGGGGATTGACTTTTACCGCAAAATGCGGTAAAATATGACATGAGAATTTTACGTAAGAGGAGGGATCGGAGATGGAGATCCTCATTGGGCTGCTGGTGATCCTGGGTGTTGGCGCATGGGCATACGCTGCAAGCATCCGAAAGGAATTCCCGGAAGGGGATGGAGAAGCGCTGCTGATTTCGGAAGCTGCATCGGTGGCGTCAGACTTTCTGGAAGTGGGTCAGGTGGCAGCACTGCTCAGCGAAGGGAACTACCTGGGAACCATCTCTCTCCGCCTCCAACGAAGAAAGCATAACCAGGCAGGGTATGTGATAACTATGTACGACACCGGAAATCTCACAGATGCGTACGCAGCCTACAGACGCAATCACCCGGAGCAGAACGGCGATGACTTCCAGGCGCTGGAAAGGTTTTTGAAAACCTACGGCGGCTGCTATGATTCGGAACGAAATGCCTTGGTCTATGTGACGAAGCATGGCGCCGGATATGGGGCGGCACTGGAAGGGGAGGGGGCACTGAGAAACCTGATTATGCGGCATCCTCTGGCCCAGATGGAGAGTCTTTCCCGGATTCATACAAAATATGTGGGAGAAAGGGAATAAAATTTGGCGATGAGGCAGGGAAAAAATCCTTTACTTTTCTGCTTGGAAGATTATAATGGGAACGGAAAAAAATAAAAAAGGTGGTTCCTATGAATCAGGATCTGACAGTCGGAAAACCGGAGAAGGTATTGTGGAAATTCTGTCTGCCCCTGTTTGGCAGCATTATCTTTCAGCAGCTTTATAATATTGCCGACAGCTTTGTGGCCGGAAAATTTGTGGGCGAGGATGCCCTGGCGGCGGTGGGCAACAGCTATGAGATTACGTTGATTTTCATAGCCTTTGCCTTTGGGTGCAATATTGGCTGCTCTGTCATTGTGTCCCAGCTGTTTGGAGCAAGGGAATATCGGGACTTGAAGACGGCCGTATATACAACCCTGATTGCCAGCGGTGTTCTATGTGTCGTGCTGATGGTAGTAGGCCTGGCGTTGGGCGGTAAGCTTCTGGAGCTGATTCACACGCCGGAAAACGTTATGGCGGACTCCCTGCTCTATCTGAAAATCTACTGCATCGGGCTGCCCTTTGTGTTCTATTATAACGTCTCCACCGGGATTTTTTCCGCCCTGGGGGATTCCAAAACACCATTTATTTTCCTGGCGGCCTCCTCGGTGAGCAACATTGCGGTGGACATCCTGTTTGTCAGCGCGTTTCGGATGGGTGTTGCGGGGGTGGCTTGGGCGACCTTCCTGTGCCAGGGGGTTAGCTGCGTGCTGGCTCTGATTTTCGTATTCAAGCGGTTCGCTGCCATCCATACGGAAGGGACTGTCCCCATTTTTTCCGGGAAGCTGCTGGGACGGATTGCTATTGTGGCGGTGCCCAGCATTTTGCAGCAGAGTTTTGTTTCTGTGGGCAATATCATCATTCAGGGCGTTATCAATTCCTTTGGCTCCAGCGTCATGGCGGGCTACTCGGCGTCTATCAAGCTGAACAACCTGGTGATTACCTCTCTGACAACCCTGGGAAACGGGATCTCCAATTACACCGCCCAGAACATGGGCGCGGGGAAGCCGGAACGAATTCCGGCGGGCTTCAAGGCTGGGGTCAAGCTGGTATGGGCCTTGTGCCTGCCCCTGTTCCTTCTGTATTTCTTTTTCGGGAAATGGCTGGTCTATTTCTTCCTGCCGGAGCCTACTGGCACGGCGATGGCGGTGGGCGTGGAGATCTTGAAGGTTCTCTCGCCCTTCTATTTCGTGGTATCCGTGAAGCTTGTCGCGGACGGGATCCTGCGGGGCAACGGAATGATGGGGAAATTCATGGCCGATACCTTTACAGATCTGCTTCTGCGGGTGGCGCTTGCTGTGATTTTGTCCGGGACTGCCCTTGAAACTCTGGGGATCTGGATGGCCTGGCCTGTGGGCTGGACCATTGCGACAGTGATGTCCCTTTGGTTTTACCGTTCCGGGATGTGGTTCCGTCAGTCCAGGGCGGAGCTGCCCTAAGGAACCTCTCAATAAATCGTCTGCTGTCAGCTCTTGCTGATTTCATCAGAGGTTCCCTAAAAATAGGAAAACCAGCCTGTTTTGCGCAGGCTGGTTTTCACGTTTAAATCTGACTGAATTCGTAATTTTCAAATTTCAGCCGGTCTCCCACATCTATGCCGAAGGGGAGAAGCGCAATGGCCACCTCGGAGACAATGCCGGTTTCGTCGTACTTGACGTAGGCATAGTCCCCACGGATGTCGATAATGGTACAAAGCATACTTTTTCCTCAACGAATAAAATTGGTCATCTGTCTCGGCTCGTATTCGGGAAGGCCGTAGGCTTCCTTACCAAGGGCGATGGACTTCATCAGGAAGGACATATTCTTCGCCAGGTTCCGGACGGTGACAATACCCTCCAGGTCCTGCTCCGCCTCGCCGGGAGTTCGTCCATGGACGCTGTTCCAGTAGGTGCTGGAAGCGACGGGCATACCGGCAATGGTGAAATACTTGTTCAGCTCGTCAAAGGTGGAAGAGCAGCCACCCCGGCGGGCGACGACTACGCTGGCGCCCACCTTCATCCGCTTATCGAAGGAGGTGCTGTAGAACAGCCGGTCCAGGAAGGCAATCAAGGTAGCGTTGGCGGAGGCGTAATACACGGGACTGCCTACCACAATGCCGTCGGCCTCCCGGAACTTGGGAGCGGCCTCGTTGACGGCGTCGTCAAAGACGCACTGCCCCTTTTGGGCGCAGGAGCCGCAGGCGATGCAGCCGCGAATGGCCTGATTGCCAATATGGAGAATTTCCGTTTCCACACCCTGGCAGGCAAACACTTCTGCCATCTGGTTCAGGGCATAGGCGGTGTTCCCGTTTTTCTTGGGGCTGCCGTTGATTAACAATACTTTCATGTAAAAGCTCCTTTCTAAAAACCAGCCCTCAGGGTTTCCCCTGAGGGCTGGCATTTTAGCTTATGAGACGCGTGTGGGGATTAGTCCTTGTACATCTCGACCAGCTTGTTGAGATGCTCCCAACGCTCCTTGGCAGCGGCCTCGTTCTT
>DEUP01000025.1:34926-44897 GCA_002362625.1 Clostridiales bacterium UBA3259 | reverse complement strand
TTTTTGTAATTGCACACCTTCGGTGTGCGAATAAGTCGCTTTTGGCGACTTATTCAGCAGACATTATATAGTAAAAAAGAGAGATCCATGCAGGGAAGCAGGAGGAAAGAGAATTGTCGGAGGAATTGGAAATTCTCCAGGGCGCTATCAGCGCCGTGGTATATGAGAACGACGAAAACGGCTATGCCGTGCTGCGGCTGCATATTGGCGGAAACCAGCATGTTACGGTGGTGGGCACAGTGCCCCTGCCAGTGGTGGGAGAACAGCTGATGGTCACAGGCAAATGGGTCAGCCATGCCAGCTACGGACGTCAGTTTGAGGCGGAATTTCTGGAACGGCTGATGCCCCAGTCCGCCATGGAGATCCTCAGCTACCTTTCCAGCCGGGTGATCAAGGGCATCGGCCCTAAAATGGCGGGCAGGATCGTATCCCACTTCGGGGATGAAACATTGCGGATTATGGAGCGGGAGCCTCTGCGGCTTTCAGAGGTGCCCGGCATTACCAGACAGCGGGCCGCGGAAATCGGCGAGGAATTCCGATTGCAGGTGGGAATGCGGCAGCTGATGGAGTTTTTCGCCCTGCATCAGCTTCCCGCGGAGCTGGCGGTGCGTACATATAAATTGTATGGGGACAGCACCATTGAGCTGCTGTACGATGACCCCTATCTGCTGATGGAGGATGGGCTGGAAGCGCCCTTTGGGGCGGTGGATCGGTTCGCCATTGAACTGGGAATCGCGGGAGACGACCCCAGACGGGTGGAGGCCGGGCTTCTGTTTGAACTGAATTACAATCTGACGAGGGGACACAGCTTCCTGCCGGAGAATAAGCTGATTCCTGCCACGGCTCAGCTGCTGACAGTGGAGGAAGAGGCTGTGGGAAAGGCGCTGGAGCGTCTGCTGGAAGGGGAGCGGTTGGTGCGGGAGCCGCTGGCCGGACTTCAGGTGGTCTATCTGCCCAGGCTTCACCAGGCGGAAACCTACTGCACCCAGGCGCTGAAGGACTTCGCCGGGAACCAATTCCCCGCGCCGAAGAATCTGGAAAAAATGATCCGTCAGGCGGCAAAAGAAGGGGGCATTGCCTATTCTCAGGAGCAGGAGGATGCCATCCGGGAATCGGTGACCTCCGGTCTGCTGCTGATTACCGGCGGCCCGGGCACCGGCAAGACCACCATATTAAATGGCATTTTGTCCCTGTTTGGACAGATGCAGCTGAAATGCCTGCTGGCGGCGCCCACAGGCCGGGCGGCCAAACGGCTGACGGAGGTAACCGGGGAGGACGCCTCCACCATCCACCGGCTTCTGGAAGCCAGTATTGACCAAAATACCGGGAAGATGTTCTTCGTTCGGGATGAGGACAACCCCCTGAAGGCCGACGCCATCATTGTGGACGAGATGTCCATGGTGGATATCGAGCTGCTGTACGCCCTGCTGCAGGCCGTTCCCAAGGGGAAACGGCTGGTATTGGTAGGAGATGCGGACCAGCTTCCTCCGGTAGGCCCGGGCTTCCCCTTCAGCGATATGCTCCGCAGCAAGGAGCTGCCCACGGTGCGGCTGACCGAGATTTTCCGTCAGGCCAGGGAAAGTCTCATTGTCATGAACGCCCACCGGGTGAACGAGGGACAGCTGCCGGATTTAAAAACTGTCACCAGCGACTTCTTCTTCATGCGGCGGGGGAACGAGGCCGGTGTGGAAAGCCTCATTCGGGATCTGTGCACCACAAGGCTTCCCAAGAATATGGGCATTCCTTCCGATCAGATCCAGGTACTCTCTCCCACGAGAAAGGGCGCTGTGGGCACGGTGAGCCTAAACCATATGCTTCAGGCGGCGCTGAATCCTCCGGGGCCGGACAGAAAGGAAAAGCAGTTTGGGGACTACATCTTCCGGGAGGGAGACCGGGTGATGCAGATTCGGAACAATTACGATATTATGTGGAAAAAGGCAGACGGCAGCGCCGTTGGCACCGGAATTTTCAACGGAGACGTGGGGATTATCCAGGCCATCGATCCGGCGGCTGAGACGCTGACCATTCTGTTTGACGACCGGGAAGCGGATTATGACTTTGCCATGCTGAACGAACTGGAGCCTGCCTATGCCATGACCGTCCACAAAAGCCAGGGCAGCGAGTACCGGGCGGTGATTCTCTGCCTGTGGAACGGCTCACCCTACCTGCTCAGCCGGAGTATTCTCTATACGGCCATTACCCGGGCCAGAGAGCTGCTGATATTGGTAGGCAGGGAGGAGACTGTGGTGGTGATGACCCAGAACGCGAAAAAGAACCGCCGGTACTCCGGTCTGAAGCTGCGTCTTCAGGGGAAATGCCAATGAATCTGTTTGAAGGAATTCTGGATGTGGTGTTTCCGCCCAAGTGTGTCCTGTGCGGTAGCCTACTGAAGCAGGGAGAGACGGACCTGTGCCGGGCGTGCCGGGTGGACGCTCCGGAATACAGAGGCGGGAAAAGTACGCCCCAGTTTCTTGACAGTTTCACCGCTGTCTGGTATTATGAAGGGAACGTAAGAAAGAGTCTCTTACGCTATAAATTCGGCGGCGCCCGTCACTACGCCAAAAGCTATGGCAGGCTCCTGGCCATGAAGGCAGCTCAGCGGCACCCGGAAGGGTTTGAGCTGGTTACCTGGGTTCCGGTAAGCCCTCTGCGAAATCTCCGCCGGGGCTATGACCAGGTTCAGCTGCTGGGGAAGGCCCTGGGAAGGGAACTGGACGTCAAGCCTGTTCGCTTGATCCGGAAGATCCGCCACAATCCGGCCCAGTCCGGAATTCGGGAGAGCGCCCGGCGCAGGGAAAATGTGCGGGGTGTGTACCGTGTCCTTCCCGGCAGGGAGGTTCAGGGAAAACGGATATTGCTGCTGGATGATATCCTGACCACCGGCGCCACAGCCGGAGAGGCAGCCAGGGTGCTGAAGGAAGCGGGAGCAAAGGAAGTTCACTGCGCTGTGATAGCAGCGGCACGAAAGGAATAAATACTATGGCTTCATTTTTATTTTCCAATGACCTGGGCGTGGACCTGGGTACATCCAATGTTTTGATTTACGCCGACGGCAAGGGACTGGTGGTTCGGGAGCCCTCCGTGGTGGCGGTGGACAAGAACACCGGCAAGATCCTGCAGGTGGGAGCCGCCGCCCGGAACATGCTGGGCAGAACTCCCGGCAACGTGGTGGCTATGCATCCCCTGCGGGACGGTATCATTTTCGACCACGAAATGACCGTGCGGATGCTTCAGGAGATGTTCAAGACCGCCACCAAGGCCTCCATTTTTACACCCAAGCCTCGTGTGGTTATCTCCGTTCCCTCCGGCGTATCCGAGGTGGAGGAGCGGTCTGTCATTAACGCCGCCATTGAGGCGGGTGCCCGCCGGGTGTTCCTGATTGAGGAGCCTCTGGCCGCGGGTCTGGGAGCAAACCTGGACATCCGGGGGGCCAGCGGACATCTGGTGGTGGACATCGGCGGCGGCACCACGGATATCGCGGTGCTGAGCATGAACGGCGTGGCGGTGTCCTCCTCCCTGAAGATTGCGGGTAACTATTTTGACGAAATGATCGCCCGGTACGTCCGCCGTCAGCATGGCATGATCATCGGCCAGGTCACGGCGGAGAATATCAAAATCCAGATCGGCCAGGTCTACCCCAGAGACGAGGAGCGGAGCATGAACATCAAGGGCCGGGACTTTAAGACCGGTATGCCCAAGACCGTAACCCTGACCTCTACGGAAATTTATGAGGTTCTCCGCCGGCCCGCCCGGCAGATCGCCGACGAGGTGCTGGCGGTTATGGAGCAGACCAGCCCGGAGCTGATTTCCGACGTGTCCGAAAACGGCATCACCATCACCGGCGGCTGCGGCCAGCTGTGGGGTATGGATCTGCTGCTGATGGAGCGGACGGGAATTCCCTGCATTTTGGCGGACGATCCGGATTCCTGCACCGCCTACGGCGCGGGCAAGTCCCTGGCCTGGATCAACAACATGCAGGAAGGCCCCATCAATATCGCGAGAAAACGGGCTATGCGGGGCTAAAACAGTATTTTAGACATAAGAAAATCCGATCCTTCCCTTTCGGGAGGATCGGATTTTTGATGTTACAGGTAATCCTTATTCTCGTCATGCCAGGGCTCCTGGGCGCTGGGAACGGCGGGGGGCTGCCGTCTGGGAGGCATGCCCAGATCCTTTTCCCGGTTGAAGAACAGGAAGAAGGGCTCGGTGACACCGAACAGAATGCTCAAAACCAGGAACAGCACACAGTTGGAAGGATCCAAGGACTTGTACAGGTCATAAAGAGCCATATAGCGGATAATCGCGTAGGCAATGGACACGCCCAGTAAGGGAATGCACAGACCCAAAATGCTCATGACGGGGCCAAGAATGGCTGCGGCAATGGCTTCGTCACTGGCGTAGTCGGAAATGCCGAAAATCGCTTTTACGATCATGACCACTGCCATCACGCCAATTCCGGCGCCAAGGACGAAGTTTGTGATGCTCAAGCCCAGCAGGAACTTCCGCTTGGACTTGTTGACACCGCCCACCACATACTGGTACTGGTCGGAAATGGAGCCAAGCAGCCAGCAGTTTACCACCGGAATCCAGGCCAGCCAGGGCTTATGGATGCCCCGGCGCTGGGAAATGGTGTACAGCGCCAGCGCGGTGAGCACATAGCCTGCCACACTCAGCAGAACAGAGGGCACCCGCAGAATATCGATGATGCCGGAGAAAACACCAAACAGCGGGGTCAGCGCGTCCTGGGTATAAAATCCGTAATCGTATGCCATAATGCAATTCCTCCTTTACCTCAGTGCCGTTAGTTTACCACGAAACGACAAGAAAGGCAATCCTTTTTTCGGGAGGCGTATTATTTCATCAAACGGCAGACAAGCTCCGTGTAGGCGTAGGGATCCTCCAGGGGCAGATCCGCCATCAGCTGGGCCTGGCAGCACAGCAGCTGGGCGTAGTCCTTGGCCAGCACAGGATCCTCAGTCATGACCCGCTGCAAGGTCTTCACGGCCTCATGCTCCGGGTTCAGCTCCAGAATCCGGCCCACCGGGAACGCAAACTCCGGGTTGGCCTTCTTCATATACTTTTCCATTTCGAAGCTCATGCCGGCCTCGGGGGTCATGCACACGGGATGGCTGCCCAGGTTCTGGGAAAGCTTCACTTCCTTCACCTGCTCGCCCAGGGAATCCTTGACGAAGGTCAGGAAGCCCTTCATTTCTTCCGCCTTTTCCTCCGCTTCCTTCTTCTCCTCCTCGGTCTGAAGACCCAGATCGTCGGTGGAGACGTTGCAGAAGGACTTTTCCATATAGGTCATCAGGGTCTGGGGAATGAACTCGTCCACATCCTCGGTAAACAGCAGGCAGTCATAGCCCTTTTTCTCCAGGGTTTCCACCTGAGGCAGCTTCTTCAGCAGGCTCTTGTTCTCGCCGGGAGCGAAGTAGATCTTCTCCTGGCCCTCCGCCATGGCGTCCACATACTCCTTCAGGGAAATCAGCTTATCCTGCTTGTGGCTGTAGAACAGCAGCAGATCCTGGCAGGCGTCTTTGTGGGCGCCGTAGTCGGAGACGGTGCCGTACTTCAGCTGACGGCCGAAGGCGGCATAGAATTCCTCGTACTTCTCCCGGTCGTTTTCCAGCATGGCTTTCAGCTCTGACTTGATCTTCTTTTCGATGTTTCGGGCGATGATGGTCAGCTGGCGGTTGTGCTGGAGCATTTCCCGGCTGATGTTCAGAGACAGATCCTGGCTGTCCACAATGCCCCGGACGAAGCGGAAGTGCTCGGGCAGCAGGTCCTCGCAGTTTTCCATGATCATGACGCCGCTGCTGTAGAGCTGCAAGCCCCGCTTGTAGTCCTTGGTGTAGAAATCATAGGGGGCCTTGCCGGGGATATACAGCAGAGCCTTAAAGGAAACGGAGCCTTCGGCGCTGCTGTGGATGATCCGCAGGGGCTTATTGTAGTCGAAGAACTTCTCCCGGTAGAAGCTTTCGTATTCCTCGTCGGTGACGTCCTTCTTGGCCCTCTGCCAGATGGGCACCATGGAGTTCAGGGTTTCCATCTCCTGGTAGTCCTCGTATTCGGGCTTATCCTCGGGAGAATCCTCCTTCTTCCGGGACTTGGTGACCTCCATGCGGATGGGATAGCGGATGTAATCAGAATACTTGCGAATCAGCTCCCGAATCTGGTACTCTTCCAGATAATCGGAATACTTTTCGTCCTCGGTGTCTTCTTTCAGGGTCATGATCACATCGGTGCCGGGGGCGTCCTTTTCGGTTTCCTCGATGGTGTAGCCGTCGGCACCGTCGCTGACCCACTTCCAGGCGGTGTCTTCGCCGTACTTCTTGGTAATCACGGTGATGGAGGAGGCTACCATGAAGGCGGAGTAGAAGCCCACGCCGAACTGGCCGATGATGTCGATGTCCTCGTTCTTCTCCATGGCCTGCTTGAAGCCCAGGGAGCCGGACTTGGCAATGGTGCCCAGGTTCTCTTCCAGTTCGGCCTTGCTCATGCCGATGCCGTTGTCGGAGACGGTGAGGGTGCGGTTATCCTTGTCCCGGGTGATGGTGATGGCGAACTGATCCCGGTCGATACCCACTTTGTCGTCGGTGAGGGCGGTGTAGGCCAGCTTGTCCATGGCGTCGGAGGCGTTGGAGATGATCTCCCGGAGGAAGATCTCCCGGTGGGTGTAAATGGAGTTGATCATCAGGTCAAGAAGACGCTGAGATTCCGCTTTGAACTGCTGCTTTTCCATAATGATAACACATCCTTTTTGTTCTTCTATGTTTTAGCACTCTAAGTATCTGAGTGCTAATATTATAACGCAGAATTCGGAAAATGCAAGAGGAAATAAAAAAGTTCTTCTTTTATTCATAATTCGTTCTTCGAAAGAAAAAAGGATTTCCTGTTCCGAAAAGAGAAAATCTGTGTTATAATGGAAAAAACAAAAAAGGAGACAGAGAAATGAGCAAAGAATTCCTATACACCCTGTTAAACAATATGTCCGTTTCCGGTCATGAGATCCCTTTGCAAAAGAAGGTCATTGCCGAAATGACCCCCTACTGCGACGAAATCCGCACGGACTACACGGGAAACGTGATCAGCATCCTAAACCCCGAAGCCCCCTTCAAGGTGCTGCTGGCGGCCCACATTGACGAGATCGGCCTGATCGTCACCCATATCCAGGACGACGGCCTGATCCGGGCAGGGAAGGCCGGCGGCATCCGGGCCAGCACCTATCCCGGCCACCAGGTGATGATCTATGGGGAAAACGGCCCGGTTTGCGGTACGGTGGTTTACAGTAAGGACGTGGACAAGGCGGAGCTGAAGGTAAACGAATTGTACATCGACATCGGAGCCAAGGATGCCGCCGACGCCAAAAAGTATGTCCGTCAGGGCGACCCCATCCATCCCAACACCCACGCCCAGGAGATGTGCAACGGCTTCCTGTCCGCTCGGGGCATCGACGACCGGGGCTGCGCCTACATCATTCTGGAAGCCTTGAAGCGGGCGAAGGAACGGGGATGTCAGATCGGCGTCTATGCTGTCACCACCGTTGGGGAGGAGACCACCGGACGGGGGGCCTACTGGGCGGGCAGCCGGGTGAAGCCTGACGTGGCCATCGCTGTGGACGTGACCTTTGCCTCCGACTATCCTGGTGTGGATCCCAAGGAGTCCGGCATGGTGAAGCTGGGGGGCGGCCCGGTGCTGTGCAACAGCTCCATCGGGAACAGAAAAGTGCAGGCGCTGCTGAAGAAATGCGCTGGGGAGGACGTGCCCTGGCAGGTGGAAAGCTACATGGGCACCACCTACACCGACGCCGACCAGCTGCATAAAACGGGCCTGGGCACGGTGACGGCTCTGGTGTCCCTGCCCTTGCGGTACATGCACTGCCCCAGCGAGGTGTGCAGCATGGCGGATGTGGAAAACAGCATCGAGCTGCTGGCAAGGTTCCTGTGCAGCATCAACGCCGATACGGACTTGGATCCCTTTCACGAGGGTTAACCGAAATCTATAAAGAAGGTCGTCAAACCATGAAACCATCCGTGAAACTGCTGATCATCAATCCCGGCTCTACCTCTACCAAGGTAAGCTACTTTGAAGATGAAACCAATGTCTACACTGAGAGCATCTTCCACGATGCCCCGGAGCTTCTGAAATACCCCACCACCAATGCCCAGATGCCCATGCGCAAGCAGGTGATCCTGGACTTTCTCCACGCCCACGGCATGACGCCGGGAGATATGGACGTGTTTGTGGGCCGGGGCGGCTGTGCCTACTCCCAAGGCTCCGGGGTCATGGAAATCGATGAGGCCCTGGTGCGGGATACCGCCGCCGATAAAGGCGGCAGCGACCACCCGGCGAAGCTGGGGGTCATGCTGGCCTACGAGCTGGGCACCGAGTATGGGAAGCCCATGTATACCGTGAACCCCACTAACGTGGACGAGCTGTGCGACTACGCCCGGCTCACGGGCATTGCGGGGCTGTACCGCCGGGCCCAGACCCATGTGCTGAACCAGAAGGGCATCGCAGCCATTCACGCCAAAAAACTGGGGAAGCGCTACGAAGACCTGAATCTGATTATCTGCCATGTGGACGGCGGCATTACCATCACCGCCCACGAAAAGGGACGGATGATCGACAGCACCGAGGGTGCCGGGGGCGACGGACCCTTTACCCCCACCCGGCTTGGCTCCATTCCCGTGATGGAGGTGCTGAAATACCTGGACGAGGGCCACACCACGGCGGAAATGCGGGCCATGCTGTCCCGCTCCGGGGGGTTCGTCAGCCACTTTGGCACCTCGGACGCGTCCAAAATCCACGCTTTGGTGGAGGCGGGTGACCCGAAGGCCCTGACGGTCTGGAACGCCATGATCTACCAGCTGTGCAAATCCATCGGAAGCATGGCGGCGGTGCTGGGCGGCAGGGTAGACGGCATTCTGCTCACCGGCGGTCTCATGCGCTACCAGGACATCAAAGCGGGCGTGGAGGAGCACTGCGGCTGGATTGCTCCGGTCTCCGTCTATCCCGGGGAGTGTGAGCAGGAGGCTATGGCGGATGCTGTGCTGGAGGTTCTCCGGGGACAGCGTCAGGCGAGCCGCTATACCAGGGAGCCTGTGTTCCGGGGCTTTGCCTGGGAGAAACCGTCCTTATAAAGAATTTACGAAATCAGGCCCGGATTGGGGCCTGATTTTTCCATATTAAGGGCTTTCTTTTTTTATTTTTTGTGATAAAATTATTCTGTATGATTATGCCCTAGTAATTCTGTTTTGTAAGGAGTCAAAAATGATCACAGTCAGTAATTTAGGAATGCAGTTCGGCGGTCAGTGGCTGTTCCAGCATGTGGATCTTCAGTTCCTCCCCGGCAACTGCTATGGTATCATCGGCGCCAACGGCGCGGGCAAGTCCACATTCCTGCGCCTGCTCACCGGAGAGCTGGATTCCACCACCGGTTCCATTACCATTGACCCCACCAAGCGGGTCTCCGTTCTGAAACAGAACCAGAACGCCTATGATGATTTCACGGTTCTGGACACCGTGATCATGGGCAACCAGCATCTGTACGACGTGATGAAGGAAAAGGACGCCATCTACGAAAAGCCCGACTTTTCCGACGAGGACGGCCTCCGGGCCGCCGACCTGGAAGCGGAGTTTGCGGAAATGGGCGGCTGGGAAGCGGAATCCGATGCCTCCCGGCTGCTGCAGGGCCTTGGTATTGGTACAGAGCTTCACTATGACCAGATGGCCTCCGTTGACCCCCGTCTCAAGGTGAAGATACTGCTGGCTCAGGCCCTCTTCGGCAACCCCGACATTGTCATGCTGGACGAGCCTACCAACAACCTGGACATCGAGGCCATCAACTGGCTGGAGGACTTCCTGCTGGACTTCCCCGGCATGGTCATTGCCGTCAGCCACGACCGTCACTTCCTGAACACCGTCTGCACCCACACCGTGGATATCGACTACGGCAAGATCAAGATGTA
>DEUP01000025.1:0-34608 GCA_002362625.1 Clostridiales bacterium UBA3259 | reverse complement strand
GACTTCTGGTACGAGTCCTCCCAGATGGTCCAGGCCATGATCCGCAACAAGAATAAGCGCAACCAGGAGAAGATCGAGGAGCTGCAGCTGTTCATCCAGCGCTTCTCCGCCAACAAGGCCAAGGCCAAGCAGGCTACCGCCCGGCGAAAGTTGCTGGACAAGCTGACCGTGGAGGAAATGCCCTGCTCCACCCGCCGCTATCCCTTCGTGGGCTTTACCCAGGACCGGGAGCTGGGCAAGGACGTGCTCACCGTGAAGGACGTCTCCGTCACTGTGGACGGTGTGAAGCTGCTGGACAAGGTCTACTTCTCCGTGAACCGCACGGACAAGATTGCCTTTGTGGGTGAAAATGAGCTGGCCCAGACCGCTCTGTTCAAGATTCTCATGGGGGAACTGGAGCCGGACGAGGGCAGCATCAAGTGGGGCGTGTCCACCATCCGCAGCTATCTGCCCAAAGATAACAGCCCATATTTTGAAGGCAACAAAATGGAACTGCTGGACTGGCTGCGGCAGTATTCCGCCAAGAAGGACGACGTGTACCTCCGGGGCTTCCTGGGCCGGATGCTCTTCAGCAACGAGGATGTATTCAAGCCTGTAGACGTGCTGTCCGGCGGCGAGAAGGTCCGCTGCATGCTGTCCAAAATGATGCTCTCCGGGGCCAACGTGGTGCTGCTGGATCAGCCCACCAACCACCTGGACATGGAGTCCATTCAGGCGGTGAACAAGGGTCTGGAGGCCTTCCCGGGCGTGGTGCTGCTGGCTTCCCACGACCACGAAATGCTGACCTCCACCTGTAACAGGGTCATTGCTTTCCAGCCGGATGGTACCATTATCGACAAGTACGGCACCTATGACGACTATCTCGCCTGGATGGCGGAGCGGAAGGCCAACGCCTGATTAGGAGAAGAACATGGAAAAAATTTTAGATATTATCACCGAGAAAATGCGGCGGGCCTTTGAGGACGCGGGGTATGCGCCTGACTTTGGCCGGGTGACGGTTTCCAACCGGCCTGACCTGTGCGAGTATCAGTGCAACGGCGCTCTGGCCGCTGCCAAAAAGTATCACTGCGCCCCCATCCAGATCGCCAAGGCGGTGGCGGAAAAGCTGGATGCCGCCGATTATTCCATGGTGGACGCCGTCATGCCCGGCTTTATCAATTTGAAGCTTTCTGACGATTTCCTCCAAAACTACCTGGAGGGAATGCGGACCGCGGAAAACCTGGGCGTGGAAAGAACAGGGGCAGGGAAGACCATTGTGGTGGACTACGGCGGGGCCAATGTGGCGAAGCCTCTGCACATCGGCCATCTCCGGCCCGCCATCATCGGCGAAGCCCTGAAGCGGCTGTACGCGTTTTTCGGCTACAAAACCATTGGGGACGTACACCTGGGCGACTGGGGACTTCAGATGGGCCTGATTATCACGGAGCTGCGGGAGCGGCAGCCGGAGCTTCCCTACTTTGACCCGGATTACACCGGGGAGTATCCCAAGGAGCCTCCCTTTACCCTTTCCGATCTGGAGGAGATTTATCCTGCCGCCTCCGCCAAGAAGAATGTGGACGCGGACTTCGCCGCCCGGGCGCACATGGCTACCTATGAGCTGCAGCAGGGCCGCCGGGGCTATCGGGCCATCTGGCGGCACATCATGGATATCTCCATCCCGGATCTGCGGCGGATCTATGACAGCCTGGATGTACACTTTGAGAAGTGGCTGGGGGAAAGCGACGCGGTTCCCTATATCCCCGCCATGATTGAGGATTTGAAGGCCCGGGGCTTTGCCGTGGAGAGCGAGGGCGCGCTGGTCTTCCCTGTGGCGGAGGAAACCGACAAGAAGGAGGTTCCTCCCTGCATTCTGGTGAAGTCCGACGGCGCGGCCATCTATGCCACTACGGATCTGGCTACCATGGTTCAGCGGATGGAGGACTGGAATCCGGACAAGATCCTCTACATCACCGACAAGCGGCAGGGGCTGCACTTTGAGCAGATTTTCCGGGCGGCCCATAAGAGCGGCATTGTCAGGCCGGAGACAGAATTGGAGCATCTGGGCCACGGCACCATGAACGGCAAGGACGGCAGGCCCTTCAAGACCCGGGACGGCGGCGTTCTGCGGCTGGAAACCCTGATTCAGGAGATGACGGACTTCGTCCGGGCCAAGGTGGTGGAGAACCAAATCGTGGAGGAATCCGAGATTGAGGACACCACCGCCAAAATCGCCCTGGCCGCCCTGAAATACGGCGATCTCAGCAACCAGCCTACCAAGGACTATAACTTTGACCTGGAGCGGTTTGCCGCCTTTGAGGGAAACACCGGCCCCTATATCCTCTACACCATTGTTCGGATTAAGTCTATTCTCAGCCGTTACGGCGCCTGGGAGCAGCTGCCCATTCTCTCTCCCGCCAACAGCTTTGCCAAGGATCTGATGCTGGCTCTGACCAAGTTTGGGCCTACTTTGGAGGGAGCACTGAAGACCTCCGCGCCCAATCTGATCTGCGCCTATATCTATGAGCTGGCGGGCTGTGTGAACAAGTTCTACCACGAGACGCCTATTTTGAAGGAAGAGGACGAAACTGTGAAGGCGGGGCATATCGCCCTGATCGGGCTTGCGAAAAACGTGCTGGAAACCTGCATTTATCTGCTGGGCTTCTCCGCGCCGGAGAAGATGTAACTTATAGGATGCAGAGGGGGCTGTCCTGGCTTTGAACGGGACGGCTCCTTTTGAGAGGTAGGGTCATGAAAAGAACAGAGAGGTACTACGGTACGTTAATCCGTCGGGAACGACTGCGCCGGAATTGGAGCCAGGAGGGGCTGTGCAGGGGAATTTGCGCGGTGTCCTACCTGTCCAAAATTGAGCAGGGCAGGGTGTCGGCTTCAGAGGAGGTTTTAACGGCCCTGCTGAACCGGCTGGAGATTCCTGTGGGCCAGGAATGGGAGGAACGGGTGGAAGAAGCCTATGAAGCCATGTTTTCCGGCTATCATGATACGCTCCGGGATATGCTGGCAGACCTGCCAGCCAATGCGCCGCTGGACTTGCTGCTGATGCGGGCGTGGCTGGACTGTGCCGGACCCTTGGAGCGAGAACTGGAAGCGTGCATGGAGGGACGGCAGCTTGCCATGCAAAGACTGCTGCAGGGTCGGTATGAGGAGGCCATTTCTCTGTGCCCCAATGCCTTTTTTTACTATAGCGGCGGAAAATACACATATATCCGGGGCAGAAATGATCCCTATCTGCTGGAACAGCTTCAAACTGCCTTTGCGCTGGCTTCCCAGGAGGGGCGTCCTATGGTGATGCTGCTGGCACAGATCACCATGGGCACCTGCTACAGCATCCGCATCGATACAGAAAATATGGAGCGTCACTATCTTATCGCGGAGCGGCTGGCCAAGGCCCTGGGAGAAGAGGCTTACCTGGCGGACATCCGCTACAACCGGGCGGCCACCTGGCTGGAAGCGGGGGAATATGAAAAGGCCTACGCGTTTTTTTCCTCCCTTCCGGATCCCAACGGACTGTCTCTTCACAAGCTTGCTGTCTGCTGTGAAAAGCTGGGCAGGCCTCAGGAAGCTCTCTCGGCCCTGGAGCGGGCGGAGACGGCCATCCGGGAGGAGGAAAAGGGAGAACTGCTGGGGAAGCTGTGCGTCGTTGTTCGGTTCCGCCTGGAACACCCGGACTATCTGTCATGTCCGGAATACGGAGAACGCCTTCTTGGCTGCTTTGACTATCTCCAAAAGAAAGCGCCCATTGGCTTCGCCGCCTTTCATCTGCCCTGGGTGCTGGAATGGTACCGGGCTAACCGGCAGTATAAGCTTGCCTGCGACCTTCTTGTGGATTTTCCTGCAAAATATGGATTAAGATGAATAAACGGCAAATTACACCGCATATTTTCCCAAATATGCGGTGTTTTCTTTTCTTAGCCGCCATGCTATACTGATGACATGAAATGGAGAAAGAGGCGGTATTATGAAAAAAACCTTATGGAACAAAAATTTCAGCCTGTTGATTTTCGCTTCTGCCTTAGGCACCATGGGCGGCATTGCCGGCGGCTTCGCGTTGTCCTTTCTGGTCTTTGACGAGACCGGCAGCACCCTGGCCTCTGCCCTGATCGTTGCGATTCAGTTCGTGCCTTCCATATTTCTTCCCCTGGTCATTGCGCCCTGGATGGACCGGCTGCCACGAAAGCATGTTTTGGTGGCGGGAGACGCGATATGCGGCGTGATCTATGGCTGCATGGGAGTTTACCTCATGAAATTCGCGTTTTCCTATACGGGATATCTCATGGTTTCTCTGCTGCTGTCCTGCCTGTGGACGGTGGATGAGCTGGCTTACTCCAGCATCTATCCCAGCCTGATCCCAAAGGGAATGGAAGAGAAGGGCTATGCCGTTTCCGCTATGCTCTATCCCATCCTGAGGGTCGTCATTATGCCCTTGGCGGGGATCCTGTTGGATACAGTGGGAGTGGCCATGATCCTGTTGATCCAAGGTGGGTGTTCCCTGCTGGCAGCCTTTGTCGAAAGCGGTATACAGGCGCCCTATACGCCCCCAAGGGAGCGATATTCTCTGAAAGGATGGCTGGAAGACATTCGGGAGGCGGCGGCCTATATCCGGAAGGAACGGGGGCTGCGGAGCATCTATGGCTATATGGCTGTCTGCAATGGGGTGGCAAAAGGATATGCCCCCATTCTGGTTGCCTATTTCCGAACGGCGCCTGGTATGTCCGCCGCTCTGTATTCCCTGTTTTCCGTGGCGGAGTTTCTGGGCCGAACCCTGGGCAGTATGGTGCAGTACCGGGTCAAAATACCGGACAGGAAGAAGTTTTCCCTTGCCTTCGGAATCTATCAGTTCTACGATTGGATGGACATGTCCCTGCTGTGGCTGCCGTATCCGCTGATGCTCATTAACCGGGGACTGTGCGGCTTTCTTGGCAGCAACAGCGCAATCCTGCGCAGTGCTGCTGTACAGCGCTACATCCCGGAGCATCTCCGGGCCAGGGTCAACGCCTTTGACCATATGCTATTCAATGCCAGCTGTGCCCTGTTTCCTTTGCTGATCGGGGCGCTGGGGGAAGTGATGGACTACCGGCTGTGCGTCACGGTGTGCGGCGTTCTGTCCCTGGCGGCTTGCTGGGTGCTGATCTTTGGCAGACGGAGGGACGTTCGGGCAATCTATGAGCGTGCTGACTGAGCCGCGGGATAGAACGCAATAACCCGCTTCCGGTTTTTCGGAAGCGGGTTTTATTCATGGAAGCAGACCACATCGTTTGGTGTGCACTGCAAAATCACGCACAGCTTTTCCAGGGTAAGCAGTGTGATATTTTTGCCTTTTTTCAGAGAATCCAGGGTTTTGTTGTCTATTCCCTCCTGTAGGAGCCGGTATTGGCTGACATTCTTTTGCTTCATGGTTTCCCAGAGGGGAGAATAATCCACCATAGCCTACCCTGCTTTCCCGACAGATTTTATCTATTATAGGAAATTATTTTATGCTTCGGTATTGTGAAGATATTCACAATATGCTATACTGTAGGGAATGAGGTGATAATATGCAAAAAAAGAAGCTGGACACAATCCTAGCAAAAATCGCAAAAAATCATGGAGTGACGGTTCAGGAGGTCAGAAAAGAGATGGAGGCGGCAATGGAAGCGGGGCAAAGAAGTGAAGATCCCAAGGTGAAGGAAATATGGGATCGGATTCCAAAGAAAGACCAAGTACTTACATTGGAAGAATTTGTCGATTATCTGATTCAAAGGGTAAATCAATAAAGTAAAAGGCGGGAACAACCTGATACAGGTCGTTCCTGCCTTTTGAATGTAAAATGTTACTGCATGGTGCTCAGCACCAGGGCGTTCTGGGTTTTATACAGCTGGGAATAAATGCCGTCGGTTTTCAGCAGTTCTTCGTGGGAACCACATTCGGTGATGACGCCGTCGGCGATGGAGATGATCCGGTCAGCGCTGCGGATGGTGCTCAGGCGGTGGGCGATAATCAGCGTGGTGCGGCCGATGGACAGATTGTCAAAGGCCCGCTGGATTTTGGCTTCGGTGACGGAGTCCAGGGCGGAGGTGGCCTCGTCCAGGATCAGAATGGGCGGGTTCTTCAGGAAAATCCGGGCGATGGCGATGCGCTGCTTCTGACCGCCGGAGAGCAGGGTGCCCCGCTCGCCCACATAGGTCTGCATCCCATCGGGCATGGCGAGAATATCGTCGTAGATCTCCGCTTTCTTCGCCGCCTGGATGACTTCCTCCATGGTGGCGTCGGGCTTGCCATAGCGGATGTTCTCGAAAATGGTGTCGGCAAAGAGGAATACGTCCTGCTGGACGATGCCCACATTTTCGTGGATGCTCTTCTGGGTGACATCCCGGATATCCAGACCGTCAATGGAAATGCTGCCGGAGGATACGTCGTAGAACCTCGGAATCAACTGGCAGAGGGTGGACTTGCCGCCGCCGGAGGGCCCTACAATGGCGAGAGTCTCGCCGGGAGATACGTGGAGGGATACGTCATGGAGCACTGCCAGGTCGCCGTCGTAGGCAAAGGAGACGTGATCCACGTCGATCTCGCCCCGGACGTTTTGCAGGGGCTTGGCGTCCTCCCGGTCGGCAATGGTGGGCTCAGTGCGCATGACCTCCACAAACCGGTTCAGGCCCGCAAAGCCGTTGGCAAACATCTCGGAGAAGTTGCTGAGCTTGCGCATGGGGTTGACAAAGGAGGAAATGTACAAGGTGAAGGTGAGAAGATCCCGGTAGTCCATGCTGCCGCGCATGACGAAATAACCGCCAAAGCCAATGACGATCACATTCAGGCAGCACAGGAAGAACTCAACGCTGCTGTGGAACATGCCCATGGCCTTGTGGAATTCCCGTTTGGAGGTTTTATAAACCTCGTTGGCGGCATCAAACCGGGCGCCCTCCACCGCCTCGTTGGCGAAGGCCTTGGCGGTGCGGACACCGGACAGGCTGCTTTCAATCTCCTGGTTAATGTGTCCGGTCTTCTCCTTGGCCGCGGCGGAGGCCTGGGCCATCCGACGGCGCATAGCCATAGCCACCAGAAGGAAGACGGGAATGGTCAGGGCCACAATTACCGCCAGCTGCCAGCGGATGGATACCATGACCACCAAAGCGCCGATGATGGTGAGAAGCGAGGTCAGAAGATCCTCAGGGCCGTGGTGGGCAAGCTCCGTCAGCTCAAACAGGTCGCTGGTAAGCCGGGCCATGAGCTTGCCGGTACGGTTCTGGTCGTAGAAGTCGAAGCTCAGCTCCTGCATGTGGTGGAACAGATCCTGCCGGATATCCGCCTCCACCCGAATGCCGAAGGTATGGCCGTAGTAGGCCACAATGAAATTCAGCCAGGAGCGAAGCAAATAGCTGGCCGCCACAATTACCATAACGGTGAAGAAGGTGCGGTAGGCCTGATTTGGCAGCAGGTCATACAGAGCGCTGCGGGTCACCAGAGGAAAGGCCAGGTCAATGGCGGCAATGCCGGTGGCGCAGAGGATGTCAATGGCAAAAAGAAGCTTGTGGTTTTTGAAATAACGCAAAAAAATCATCAGCGGCGACAGACGCTGATAGTCCTGGGTTGTCATAGTTTTACCTCCTTATTTTTACATAGAATACCATATTTCCATTAAAAAGTAAAGAGAAAGGGGAAAAATGAACAGAAAAAAACGGGCTTGCAAATACAGGGGAACTTGGTATAATAACGGAAAGAGACCTTTTTTGGGGCTTCGTGAGAGGAAAACCGGGCGGCGGCGGCAAGCCGCCGGGAAAGAGAGGGACGGTGTGGAGGAAATTCGGATCACATCCCGAAAAAACGGAAAGCTGCAGCAGGTGAAGAAACTGTTTGCCTCCAGAAAGGCCCGGGAGGAAGCGGGATTGTTTGTGTCCGACGGGATTAAGCTCCTTTCGGAAGCGGTGCGCTTCTGCCCGGGGCTGACCACGGTGATCCTCTCCGACGGGATAGAGGCGGGGATACCGGAAAACGTTGAGGTTATCCGGGTGCCGGAGGATGTGATGGCCTCCATTTCCCCCATGGAAAGCCCCCAGGGCGCCATTTTCCTGTGTCAGCTTCCGGAAAAACAGAAATTTCAGGCAAGGCCGGGAATGCTGATCCTGGATGGGATCCAGGATCCGGGGAACCTGGGCACCATGTTGCGGACGGCGGACGCCCTGGACGTGCCTGTGGCCTTGCTGGAGGGCTGCGCTGACCCCTACAGCCATAAGGTGGTCAGGGCCAGTATGGGCGCGGTGCTGCGCACCCAGGTGGTGCAGTGCCCCTGGACGGAGGCCCGGGACAGCTGCCGGGAGGCAGGGATCCCGATAGCGGTGACGGCGCTGAGTGAACGGGCAAAGGACATTCGCGGGGCCGACCTGGGAGCCATGGCGGTGGTCATTGGCAGCGAGGGGAGAGGCGTCCGGCGGGAGATACTGGACTGTGCCGATGAGGCGCTGATAATTCCCATGAATCCCCACTGTGAGTCGCTGAACGCCGCCGTGGCCTCAGCCATCGTCATGTGGCAGATGCGGGGATAAGGACAAGGGAACCTCTGAATAAATCGCCTGGGGCAGCTGCCCTTGCCGATTTCATCAGAGTTTCCCAGGAACCAGAGAGAGAAAGGGGAAACGCCATGCTGAAACACTGGATATGGTTTGCTCACAGGCCCGGCCTTCCTGACCGGGTAAAACCGGCGCTGCTGGAGCGCTTCCCGGACGCGGAGGAAATCTACTATGCCGGAGAAGAGGCCTTTGAAGGAATCGAGGGCCTGACCCGGGAGGGCTGGGAGGCCTTAAAGGACAAGAATCTGACAGAGGCGGAAAGAATTTTAGGGCAATGCGATAAGAAACGGCTGCATATCCTGACCTATGGGGACGCGGCTTATCCCGGGGCGCTGAAGCACATAGCCGATCCGCCCATGGTTCTTTATTATAAGGGTCAGCTGCCGGATCTGGATTCCTATCCGGTGATCGGCGTGGTGGGAACCCGCAAGGCCTCCGCCTATGGCCTGACCACCGCCAGACGGATGGGCTATCAGATCGCGAAGCACGGCGGTATCGTGGTATCCGGCATGGCCTA
Organism: Clostridiales bacterium UBA3259; assembly: GCA_002362625.1. The sequence goes on along the minus strand of DEUP01000025.1, from coordinate 25,554 downwards.
CGGGATTGACGGGATCGCCATGAACGGCGCGATTTCAGCGGGAGGAACGGTGGTGGGCGTCCTGGGCTGCGGCGCGGATGTGGTGTATCCCGCCTCCAACCGTGCCCTGTTTGGGGACACGGAGGCCTTCGGCTGCATAGTAAGCGAGTTTAAGCCCGGTACACCGCCCTATGGGCACAATTTCCCCAGGCGGAACCGGATCATCAGCGGGTTGAGCGACGGCGTGCTGGTGGTGGAGGCTCCCGAGCGCAGCGGGGCGCTGATCACGGCCCGTCAGGCGGTGGAGCAGGGACGGGACGTTTTCGTAGTGCCCGGAAACATTGACCAGCCCAGCTGCGCGGGCAGCAATCTCCTTCTCCGGGATGGGGCGATTATGGCCTCCTCCGGCTGGGATGTCATTCAGGAATATGAATGGATATATCCGGATAAGATTCACCCGGAGCAGGAAGCGCCCCGGCGGAATCCTCAGCGGGAGAGCGATGTCATTCCCATCACAAACCGGGAAAAACCTATGGTAAAAGTGGCTCAGTCTGCCCTGATTCCCGGGAAAAGGGAAAATCTTAATAAAGAGTTAACGAAAAAAGGCATTGACAAGGGGCCTTCCACGCCGTATAGTGACCTAAACAAGGAACCACCCAGGCTTTCCGACAGCGAGCAGACCGTTGTGGACGCGCTGAAAGACGGAGAGCGGCTGGTGGACGACGTGATCGCGGAAACCGGACTTCCCACAGGGAAGCTGCTCACGGCTTTGACAACCCTGGAATTAAAGGGAATCCTAAAGCGTCTGCCCGGAAAACGGATCATGTTGAAGAAAGAAAAACCGTAAATCTTCAGCGGTAGAAATCTCAAGCGCCTCGGGGCGCAAGCCGCCAACGCGGCATATATTGAAACGGAGAGCAATGATTCATGTCAAAAGCAACCAATCTCGTCATCGTGGAGTCACCCTCCAAGGCAAAGACCATCGGCCAGTATCTTGGCCCTGAGTATGTGGTAAAGGCCAGCATGGGCCATCTGCGGGATCTTCCCAAAAGCAAGATGGGCGTGGACTTGGAGCATGACTTTACCCCCCAGTACATTCCCGTCCGGGGAAAGGAAGCCCTGATCAAGGAACTGAAAACCGCCGCCGCTCAGGCGGATACAGTGTATCTCGCAACCGACCCTGACCGGGAGGGAGAGGCCATTTCCTGGCATCTGAAGGAGCTGTTCGGCCTGCCGGATGAGAAGACCCACCGGGTCACTTTCAATGAAATTACCAAAAACGTGGTGCAGGAGTCCATTCAAAATCCCCGGGACATTGACTATTGCCTGGTGGACGCCCAGCAGGCCCGCCGGATCCTGGATCGGATTGTGGGCTATCAGCTGTCCCCGCTGCTTTGGAAAAAGGTGCGCCGGGGACTGTCCGCCGGACGCGTCCAGAGCGTGGCCACCCGGCTGGTGGTGGATCGGGAAAATGAAATCCGCGCCTTCCAGCCCAAGGAATACTGGTCCCTGGATGTAAAGCTGAACAGAATCGGAAAGCCCGGCAGCTTCCTGGCCCATTACTGGGGCGAGGACAAAAAGCGGGATTTAAGCAGCGAGGAAGAGACCCAGGCGGTTATTGACGACATTGCGGGAAAGCCCTTTGCCGTCACCAATGTCAAGAAAGCGGAAAAGAAGCGCGGCGCCGCGCCTCCCTTTACCACCTCCACCTTACAGCAGGAGGCCTCCCGGAAGCTGGGCTTTACCCCCCGGAAGACCATGATGGTTGCCCAGCAGCTCTACGAGGGCGTGGAAATTGCCGGAGAGGGCACCACCGGCCTGATTACCTATATGCGTACCGACTCTCTGCGGCTTTCCACAGAGGCCATGGCAGCGGCGGCGGACTTTATCCGGGGCCGGTACGGCGATGCCTATTATTACGGAAAATTCCACACCTTTAAAACCAAGGCAGGGGCCCAGGACGGCCATGAGGCCATTCGTCCCTCCCATGTGGAGCTGGAGCCGGAGAGAGTGAGAGCCAGCCTGACCGGCGATCAGTATAAGCTGTATAAGCTGATCTGGAGCCGGTTCTTGGCCACCCAGATGGCCAACGCCGTCTATGACACCGTGTCCATCGACACGGAGTGCGCCGGACATGTGTTCCGTTCCAGCCACCAGAGTATGCGCTTCCCAGGCTTTATTGCCGTATATGAGGAGGGCAGAGACGAAGAAGGGGAGAGCATTGGCTCTCCGCTGCCGGATCTCAATGTGGGAGATCAGGCTTCTATTGTGGATATCGACAAGGAGCAGCACTTCACCCAGCCTCCCGCCCGGTACACCGAGGCGACCCTGGTTAAGGCCATGGAGGAAAAGGGCATCGGACGTCCTTCCACCTACGCCGCCACCATTTCCACCATTGAGGATCGGGAGTATGTGGTGAAGGAGGATAAGCGGCTTGCCCCCACCGCCTTGGGCGAGATCGTCAACGGCCTGATGGTGGAGCGGTTTAACGACATTGTGGACGTGGAATTCACCGCCAACATGGAATCCCGCCTGGATCAGGTGGAGGAGGGCAAGCAGAACTGGAAGGATCTGCTGGCGGAATTCTATGGAGATTTCAGCCGTGAGCTGCAGAGCGCCGAGGAGGCTTTGGAGGGCGTTCATCTGAAGGTGCCTGAGGAGGAAACCGACGAGGTCTGCGAGCTGTGCGGCCGGAAAATGGTCATCAAAATGGGACGCTACGGTAAGTTCCTGGCCTGCCCCGGCTTCCCGGAGTGCAAGAACGCCAAGCCTCTGGTGGAGCGCATGCCCGGGCGGTGTCCCAAGTGCGGCAGCGGTATGCTGAAGCGGAAAAGCAAAAAGGGCTACGCCTACTATGCCTGTGAAAAGGGCGCGGAATGCGGCTTTATGACCTGGGACGTACCCACGGCGGAGGACTGCCCGGAGTGCGGTCAGACCATGTTCAAAAAGTCCGGCAAGGGCCGGATGAAGCCCTTCTGCGTCAACGAGAAGTGCAGCCGGTTCCTGCCTGAGGATCAGCGGGGCTACTACAAAAAGAAGACCGAAGGGGCCGCGGAGGCTTCCGGCACCGAAAAGGAAGAAGAAAAGACCGCGTCCGGGAAGACAGCGGCAAAGAAGACCGCTCCAAAGGCCTCCGCTTCCAAGACAACCAAGAAGACGACCACCAAGAAAACGACAACAAAGAAATCTACCCGGAAGGAGAGCTGATCATGGAGGTAAAAGTCGTCGGCGCGGGACTGGCAGGCTGTGAGGCCGCCTGGCAGCTGGCAAACCGGGGCATTTCCGTTGTACTCTACGAAATGAAGCCCGAGAAAAAGTCCCCGGCTCACCATAGTGAGGATTTTGCCGAGCTGGTCTGCTCCAACTCCCTTCGGGGAGATCGGCTGGAAAACGCCGTGGGTCTGCTGAAGGAGGAGCTGCGCCGGTGCGGAAGCCTGATTATGGAATGCGCCGAGGCTACCCGGGTGGAGGCCGGAGGGTGTCTCGCGGTAGACCGGAGCGGCTTTTCCCGGATGGTGACGGAGAAAATCCGCAGCCATCCCAATATCCGCGTTGTATCCCAGGAGGTGACCGAGGTGCCGGAGGGGCCGGTGATCATCGCCTCCGGGCCGCTGACTTCTGACGCGCTGTCCGCGGCCATTGGGAGGCATTTCGGGGAGACGGGATATCTGCACTTTTTTGATGCCGCCGCGCCGCTGATTACGGCGGAGTCCATTGATATGACGGAAGGCTGGTGGCAGTCCCGGTATGACCGGGGCACGCCGGACTATATCAACTGCGCCATGGATAAAGAGCAGTATGAGGCCTTCGTCCGGGAGCTAACCTCTGCTCAGGAGGCGGAGGTTCACGGGTTTGAGGATAAGAATGTGTTTGAGGGCTGCATGCCTGTGGAGGTAATGGCCCGCCGGGGCCTTGAGACACTGCGCTACGGCCCCTTAAAGCCTGTGGGGCTGAGGGATCCCAAGACGGGAAAGGAGCCCTACGCGGTGGTGCAGCTTCGCCAGGACAACGCCGCGAAAAGCGTTTTTAATCTGGTGGGCTTCCAGACCCATTTGAAGTTCGGAGAGCAGAAGCGGGTGTTTTCCATGATCCCGGCCCTCCGAAACGCGGAATTTGTCCGCTACGGCGTCATGCACCGCAACACCTTCCTCCAAAGCCCTAAGCTGCTGGATCGGTACTACGCCGACCGGCGGAACCCTCTGGTTGCCTTTGCCGGACAGATGACCGGCGTGGAGGGGTATGTGGAGTCTACGGCCTCCGGATATCTGGCAGCTGTTGCCATGGCCGCCAAGGTACAGGGAAGGCAGCTGCCTGATTTTCCCAAAACCACAGCCATCGGGGCTTTGGGGCTGTATGTCAGCGATGAAAGAAACGAGCACTTCCAGCCCATGAATATCAATTTCAGCATTATTGAGCCGCTGAACCAGCGGATTCGCAAGAAATCGGAGAAGAACCTGGCCATCGCGAACCGTGCTCTGGAAACAATCGATGCCATGGCAGCTTCCGGTATTTAACAAAGAAAGAGGTGGAGCAGATGAAGATCATTCTGGATGCCATGGGCGGAGACAACGCTCCCGAGGCTCCCGTTCTGGGCGCCATTGAAGCGGGTAAGGCATTCCATGTGGATATCGTCCTGGTGGGCAGGGGAGAGGCCATCCTGGAGGTCATGAGCCGTCACGGCATTTCCGACCTGCCGGAGGGACTGGAAATCGCCAATGCCGACGACGTGGTGGATATGCACGACGACCCCGCTGCCGTGATCCATAAGCGGAAGAATTCCTCCATGGTGGTGGGACTGAAAATGCTGGCCGAGGGAAAAGGGGACGCCTTTGTGTCCGCCGGCTCCACCGGCGCCCTGCTCACCGGGGCGACCCTGATTGTCAAGCGGGTTCGTGGGATCCGCCGGGCGGCTATGGCCCCGGCCATGCCCACCAAGACCGGCGGCAAGGTGATCATCTGCGACTGCGGCGCCAACGCCGAATGCACCCCGGAGTTCCTGCTTCAGTTCGGTCTGGTAGGCTCCGCCTATGCCAAAAAGGTGATGGGCATTGAAAAGCCCAGAGTGGGTCTGCTGAACATCGGCACCGAGGATTCCAAGGGTACCCAGCTGCAAAAGGATGCCTACGGCCTCCTTCAGAACGCGGCGAACAAGGGACTGATTCATTTTACGGGCAACGTGGAAGCCCGGGCGGTTCCTCTGGGCGAGGTGGACGTGGTGGTCTGCGACGGCTTCAGCGGCAATGTTTTGCTTAAATCCATTGAGGGCACCGCCATGTTCATGGGCAGCATGATGAAGAAAATTTTCAAGAAGAACATCTTTACGAAGCTTGGCTACCTGCTGTGCAGGGGCGGCGTGGGCGAGATGATGAAGATGATGGACTACCGGGAGATCGGCGGCACCCAGTTCCTGGGGATCCAGAAGCCGGTAATCAAAGCCCACGGCGCTTCCGACGCCCTGGCCTTCCGCAACGCGGTTGGGCAGGCCATGACCGCGGCGGAGGGAGATATCAGCCGGGAGATCACGGAAGCCCTGGCGGCCATAAAGGAGAGCGTGCATGATTAAAGACCTGGAAACAGCCATTGGCTACCGGTTCCAAAATATTTCTCTGCTCCAAAACGCCCTGACCCATTCCTCCTACGCCAACGAACGCTGGCACAACAGCCTCTTAAGCAACGAGCGGCTGGAATTTCTGGGTGACAGCGTCCTGGGAATGCTGGTGGCGGAGTATCTGTACCGGAGCTTCCCCGACCGTCCCGAGGGGGAGCTGACCCGGATGCGGGCGGACATGGTCTGTGAAAGGACCCTGGCCTCGGTGGCAAGACAGATTCATTTGGGAGAGCATCTCCTGCTGGGGCATGGAGAGGAACAGGGCGGCGGCCGCGGCCGGGACTCCATCCTGGCGGACGCGGTGGAATCCGTCATTGCCGCCTGCTTTTTAGACGGCGGCATCGCCGCCGCTCTGGGATTTGTTCAGAGATTTATCCTGGTGACGGTGCCCGTGACCAAGCTCCACAACGCGGACTACAAAACCCAGCTCCAGGAGCTGGTGCAGCAGAAGAAAAACCAGGTGCTAAGCTATTCTCTGGTGGGGGAGTCCGGCCCTGACCACGATAAGAAGTTTGACGTGGTGGTTTCCCTGAATGGGAAGAGCGTGGGCACCGGCTCCGGCAGCAGCAAAAAGCGGGCGGAGCAGGAAGCCGCCCGGTGCGCCATCGAGAGGCTGTTCCCCACCGCGATGTAATGTGTTTTCTACCGAAATGGGAAGCTGACCCGGCAGCAAGCGGCTGCCGGGTTTCTGTGCGTTGTCAAATTGCCTAAAAATTCGCTTTTTTATTGACAAAAGCGGCTAAATGGGGTACTATCAGATGGCTGAAATGATGGGCATATGCAGGTAATGTCTCGAAAGGGGAATTGTCTATGGATCTGTATCACAAGCTGGAGGAAGTTTCCCGGCTTTTTCGGATCGATTATGAATATTTGGGTTACGAAACCATCCAGATGGGCAACGTAAACCGTACCTATAAAGTCAATTTCATGCTGCCGGAGGGGACGCCCAAGTCCTTCCTGGTGCAAAACGTCAATACTTACGCCTTCCGCAATCCCGTGGGGCTGATGGAAAACATTGACAAGGTGACGGAGCACATCCGCAGAAAAAAGCCCGGCAAGCTGGCCCTTCACTTCCACCACACCGCCGACCGGAAGACCTATGTGTTCGACGGAAGCAACTTTTGGCGGATGACGAACTACGTTCCCTCCGTGACCTTCAACTCCGTGGTCAGCCTGGATGTGGTTCGCAACGCGGGCAAGGCCTTCGGCGAGTTCCAGATGGATCTTTCGGACTTTGATATCAAGGAGCTGACGGAAACCATCCCTAATTTCCACAACACCATCAGCCGGTATGAAAAGCTGATTCAGTCCATTCAGGAGAACAAGGCGGGCAGAGCCGATCAGGTTCGGGAGGAAATTGATTTCCTTCTGTCTGTTCAGGAGAAGGCCTGCGCTCTGACCCGGATGCAGAAGGATGGGGAGCTTCCCCTGCGGGTGACCCACAACGATACCAAGATCAACAACGTCCTCTTTGACCCCGAAACACGGGATGCTATGATCGTCATTGATCTGGACACCGTTATGCCCGGTCTCATCGGCCACGACTTCGGCGACGCCATCCGGTTTGCCGCCAATTTTGTGGAGGAGGACTGCCGGGAGTATGACAAGGTGGGCGTGAACCTGGAGGTATTTGAGGCCTTCGCGGAAGGATTTCTGTCCATGACGGCGAAGACCATGACAGACAAGGAAATCGACACCCTGGCTCTGAGCAGCTTTGTGCTGACGGTGGAGCTGGCTACCCGGTTCCTGGCGGATTATCTGGACGGAGATCTGTATTTTAACATCAAGTATCCCGACCACAACCTGGTGCGCACCCGCTGCCAGATTGCACTGGCAAAGGATATGCTGAGGAAGATGGAGGACATGGAGCGCATTGTCCGCCGGTGTGTGGGGGAGAAAAAATAACGGTTCCGATTTTCTGATCTGAGATACGAATCTGCCTGCATTTAAAAATAACCATGGTAAAATATCAGCGGATTAAAGCATAAGCCTATAGTCAGAGAAACAGAGGAGGTAGTCTTATGGGAAAATACGACAAGTCTGTGGACAAAAATTCTCCGGAGTATTGTGACAAGAAAATCGCTGGCGGGCGGAGTATGCTTCTGATGGTTCTGGTTTTCACGCTGGTGAATCTGGCGCTTCTGCTGCTGGACACCGGCACCTATTTCCTGTTTTCCATTTGGATTCCCTATAACATGACGGGGATCGCCATGGTGATGGATGATTTTACCATAGGCACCTTCACCGTTGCCGCCCTTGTGATCAGCGCGGTCATTTTGCTGGTATACTTCATCGCCTGGCTCCTGAGCAAAAAGCACACCGGCTGGCTGACTGCGGCACTGATTCTGTTCTCCCTGGACACGGTTGCTATGATCGTTCTTAGCTTGGTACTGTTTGAAGAGCCGTTTTCCGAAATTGTTGACCTGGTGTTCCATATTTGGGCGCTGGTGATCCTGATTCAGGGTGTCCGTTATGCCGGAAAGCGGAAGAAGCTGGAAAATCCTGCCCGGCCCTATTTTGGGACAGATCCTGAGCTGTTCTGACAGAGCATTGATCCGCCGCTTTTCGCGGCGGATTTCTTTTTTGCCGGGGACGGGGTTCTGGGGAAAACTTCCCCTTGCTGTATACGGCATAATGTGTTATAATAAGCCATAATTATGCAAATCCGCTAATAGAGGGAGTGCCTTTGTCCCGGCCGCCTCTGGCGGGGCAGATCATTAGGGTGTGTGTTACATGGGTTATAGAAAAAAAGAAAACGGAAAGCTGTATGCCCTCACCAGGGTAGCAATGATTATCGTGCTGGACGTGCTGGCAACCGCCGCGTCTTACTTTTTTGGATTGTGGTTCCGGGCGGATTTCGTGTTTGCCAATATCCGGGTGGATCATATGCAGGGGTATCTCTCCGCCATCGGCCCCTGGTGCGTCATCACCGTGGCAGTCTTTCTCATATTCCAGCTGTACAACTGTATCTGGGCCTTTGTCAGTACCCCGGAGGTGTTCCGCATCACCGGGGCATACTGCGCCCTGGCTGTGATCGGTGTGCTGGTATTCCACTTTGACGGCGTGCTGATGCCCCGATCCAGTATGGTGGTGGGCTTCCTGATGAGCTATGTGTGCAGCGTGGGAATCCGCTTTTCCTATCGGATGTGGCTGTCTGTGCAGCGAAAGTTCAGCCATGCCGCCCATGCCGCGGGGCTGAAGAACGTGATGCTCATTGGCGCGGGAGACGCGGGACGCTCTCTGGCTCTGGAGTTTACCAACAGCAATTTCATTCGGGACCGGCTGGCCTGCGTCATTGACGACAACACGGTAAAGGTGGGAAAGCGGCTGTGCGGCATTCCCATTGTGGGCACCCGGGAGGAAATCCCCACGGCGGTGAAGCAGTATAACATCAGCAAGATCATTGTCGCCATTCCCAGCGCTTCCGCCAAGACCAGAAAGGAAATTCTGGATATCTGCACCACCACAGGCTGTGAGGTTCAGATCCTTCCCGGCATCTTCCAGATGGTCAACGGAGAGGTCAGCGTCAGCAAGCTGCGCAAGGTGGATCCCCAGGATCTGCTGGGCCGGGAGCCTATCAAGGTGAACCTGGACGAGATCTTCCACTTCGTGTCCGGCAAGGTGGTTATGGTCACCGGCGGCGGCGGCAGCATCGGCAGCGAACTTTGCCGGCAGATCGCCCGGGCGAACCCCAAGCGGCTGATTATTTTCGATATCTATGAGAATAACGCCTATGACATCCAGCAGGAGCTGCGGCGCAGTCACCCGGAGCTGAACCTGACGGTGCTCATTGGCTCTGTGCGCAATACCAACCGGGTCAACTCCGTGGTGGGCAAGTACCGACCTGACATCGTGTTCCACGCCGCCGCCCACAAGCATGTGCCGCTCATGGAGGACAGCCCCAACGAGGCCATTAAAAACAACGTCTTCGGTACATACAAAATGGCCAAGGCCGCGGCAAAGTACGGCGTGGGCCGGTTCGTGCTGATCTCCACGGACAAGGCGGTGAATCCCACCAACATCATGGGCGCCTCCAAGCGGCTGTGCGAAATGGTGGTGCAGATGATGAACCGCTGCTCCGATACGGAATTTGTGGCGGTTCGGTTCGGCAACGTCCTGGGCAGCAACGGCAGCGTGATTCCCCTGTTTAAAAGCCAGATCGAGGCCGGCGGCCCGGTGACGGTGACCCATCCGGACATTATCCGCTACTTTATGACCATCCCTGAGGCGGTGAGTCTGGTGCTTCAGGCGGGATACTACGCCCACGGCGGAGAGATTTTCATTCTGGACATGGGAGAACCGGTGAAGATCGACGATATGGCAAGAAATATGATCCGGCTCAGCGGCTATGAACCGGATGTGGATATCCAGATCAAGTATACCGGCCTGCGGCCCGGCGAAAAGCTGTACGAGGAGCTGCTGATGAAGGAAGAAGGCCTTCAGGAGACGGCCAACAAGCTGATTCACATTGGCAGACCCATTGAAATGGACGACGAGCTGTTTGAGAAACAGCTTGCCCGTTTGGAAACCGCCTGCAAGGCGGAGGCATCCAACATCAAAGACATTGTGGCGGATATCGTGCCAACCTATCACCCCCAGGTGGAGGAGAAAGTCTGAGGGGATGCTTTCGAAAGGAAGATGAGAATGTATCGGAAATTTGGGAAACGTCTGCTGGATATTTTACTGTCCAGCTGTATTCTGATCTGCCTCAGCCCCCTGTATCTGCTGATTGCCCTGGCGGTGGTGCTGGACGATCCGGGACCGGTGTTTTTCCGCCAGAAGCGGGTGGGCATCCACAAAAGCTACTTCATGATCCTGAAATTTCGCACCATGAAAATGGATGCCCCTAAAGATACGCCTACTCATCAGCTGGATCTTCCTGAGCACTACATCACCCGGGTGGGCCGGTTCCTGCGGAAGACCTCCCTGGACGAGCTGCCCCAGGTCTTCCAAATCCTGATTGGAAAAATGTCCTTCGTCGGTCCCCGTCCCGCCCTGTGGAACCAGTTTGACCTGATTGAGGAACGGGATAAGTTCGGGGCCAATGATGTGATGCCCGGTCTCACCGGCTGGGCCCAGATTAATGGCCGGGACGAGCTGCCCATCAGCGTGAAGGCCTGGTTTGACGGGGAGTATGTGAGAAAGCAGAGCTTTCTGTTTGACTGTAAATGTTTCCTCTGCACCTTTCTGGCGGTACTGCGCCATGATGGTGTGGTGGAGGGCGGCACCGGCCAGCTGGAAAAGGAGAAATCCGAAAAATGAAAAAGCTGTTAATCACCGGCGCTCACAGCTATATCGGAACGGCTGTGGGAGATTACCTGAGCCAATGGGAAGACGCATTCCAGGTGACCAAGGTCAGCGCGTCCGACGGGAGCTGGAAGGAAATGTCCTTTGAAGGCTTTGACGCGGTGCTCCATGTGGCTGCAATCGTCCACCAGCCGGGCAGCAAGCACGACCCTGACCAGTGGCCGCTCTATGAGCGGGTCAACACCACCCTTGCCCTGGAGGTTGCGCGGAAGGCAAAGGAGGCCGGAGTCAGGCAGTTCATTTTCATGAGCAGCGCCAGCGTCTACGGCCTGGACGCGCCCCTGGGAAAGCCTGTGACCATTACCAGCCATACGCCCTTGAATCCCAAGGACCACTATGGCCTGAGCAAGCGGAAGGCGGAGGAAGGGCTGCTTTCCCTGTGCGGAGAGGATATGAAGCTTGTCATCCTCCGGCCGCCCATGATCTACGGAAAAGGCTGCAAGGGCAACTACCAAAGGCTTGCGGCCATGGCGAAAAAGCTGCCGGTGTTTCCGGATGTGGACAACCGGCGCTCCATGCTGTATATCGGAAATTTTACGGAGTTTATCCGTCTGATTCTGGAGGACGAGGCAGAGGGAATCTTCTGTCCCCAGGATCGGGAATACGTCAGCACCAGCGACATGGTGAACAGAATCGCCCACTGCCATGGAAGAAACATTCTCATGGTGAAGGGATTTACCTGGGCGCTGAAGCTGCTCAGGCCCTTTACCTCCGCGGTGGACAAGGCCTTTGGAAGCCTGTGCTTTGCCCGGGAGCTGAGCGATTATCCCAGAGACTATCAAATATTTGACCTGGTTCAGGCCATTACCGAAACAGAAAGCTGAAAAGTGAGGGGAGAGGAAAATGAAAAAACGGGATATCCTGTTTCTGTGTCAGTTTTTCTATCCGGAGTATATTTCCTCTGCTCAGCTTCCCTATGATACGGCGCAGGCCCTGAACGAGGCTGGGTTTACGGTGGATGTGCTGTGCGGCTATCCCCGGGAATATCTGGAGGGTGAGAACATTCCCCTTCGGGAGGAGCGCAACGGCGTCTCCATTCGCAGGCTCAAGTATATCCAGCTGGATCGAAAGGGCTTCCTGGGCAGGCTGATTAATTATTTTTCCTTTACCTTTATGGTGCTGCTGCAGCTGGGCCGGTTCCGGCGCTACCGCTCCATTGTGGTGTATTCCAATCCGCCCATTCTTCCATGGATCGCTTCCTGGGGAAAGGCGCTGTTTGGCACCAAACTGATTTTCGTCTCCTACGACCTGTATCCGGAGGTGGCTACCGTCACGGGAACCCTGGGAAGGAGAAATCCCATCTGCTGGCTGATGAACTTCATCAACAAGCGGGTCTACCGCCGGGCGGACAGAATCGTTGCCCTGTCTGGGGAAATGAAGGACTATATTTTAAAGCACCGGCCCATTGGGGCGGACCGGGTGACGGTAATTCCCAACTGGTACTCCGGCAAGGAGGAGCCCCGGGAAAAACGGGAGGATAACCGTTTTAGGGAGACGGTCAGGGGCCGCTTCACCGTAGCCTATTTTGGCAACATGGGCACCATGCAGGATATGCGTACCATTCTGGGCGCCATCCGCAGCCTCCGGGACGATGATAATATCTTCTTCCTGTTCGCGGGCCATGGCAATAAGCTGGATAGATTGAAGCAGATTACCGCTGAGGAAGGAATTTCCAATATCGCGGTGCTGGATTACCTCCACGGCGATGATTTCCGGGACGCCCTGGCCATCAGTGACTGTGCCCTGGTGACCCTGGAAAAGGGCGCTACGGGACTGTGTGTTCCCAGCAAGACCTACAGCTACATGATGCAGGGCATTCCCATTATAGCCATCATGGACGAATGCGACATCGTCCGGGACCTGGAAGCGGGCGCCGGAAGGCATGTGCGCAACGGAGAGGCGGAGTCTCTGACGGAGATCCTTCGAACCATGGCCCAGGAGCCTGAGAAGCTTCAGGAAATGGGCCGGAAGTGCCGGGAATGCTATCTTGAAAAATATACCGCCGCGGTGGGTACGGGAAAGTATGTGTCCCTGTTCCGCAGGCTGCTGGGTGAGTAAAGGAGAAAAAAACATGAGTATTTTTGCGGGAAAAACCCTGATGATTACAGGCGGCACCGGTTCCTTTGGCAACGCGGTGCTGAACCGTTTCCTGGATACGGATATTCGGGAGATCCGGATCTTCTCCCGGGACGAAAAAAAACAGGATGACATGCGTCATGAATTCCAGGCGAAGCTGCCCCAGGCCTCCGACAAGATCAAGTTCTTCATCGGAGACGTGCGGGATCTTCAGTCCGTGAAGAACGCCATGCACGGCGTGGACTATATTTTCCATGCAGCGGCCTTAAAGCAGGTGCCTTCCTGTGAGTTCTTCCCCATTGAGGCGGTGAAGACCAACGTCTTCGGCACGGAAAACGTGCTCACCGCTGCCATTGAGGAAGGGGTCAAGACGGTGATCTGCCTGTCCACGGACAAGGCGGCCTATCCTGTCAACGCCATGGGCACCTCCAAGGCTATGATGGAAAAGGTTATTGTGGCAAAATCCCGGACGGTATCTTCCGACAGAACCAAAATCTGCTGCACCCGGTACGGCAACGTCATGTGTTCCCGGGGCAGCGTGATCCCGCTGTGGATCGATCAGATCCGGGCGGGACATCCCATCACCATTACAGAGCCTGCCATGACCCGGTTCATCATGTCTCTGGAGGAGGCGGTGGATCTGGTGCTGTTTGCCTTCGAAAACGGCGTGTCCGGGGATATTTTGGTGCAGAAGGCCCCGGCCTGCACCATTGAAGTCCTGGCAAAGGCGGTTACCGGCCTGTTTGCGCCCGGCCATGAGATCAAGGTCATTGGCATCCGCCACGGCGAGAAGATGTATGAGACCTTGCTGACCAACGAGGAGTGCGCCCACGCCGTCGATCTGGGGAACTTCTACCGGGTGCCCTGCGATAAGCGGGACCTAAACTACGACAAGTTCTTCAAGGTGGGCGATACCACCCGGAATGTACTGACGGAGTTTAACAGCAACAATACGGAGCTTCTCACTGTGGAGCAGGTGCAGGAAAAGCTGAAATCCCTGAGTTATATCCAGGAAGAGCTGGCGGCTTTTGGAAAAGCATAAAGCGGAGAAAAACGATGAACATTCTGATTACCGGCGCCGCCGGATTTGTGGGAAAGAATTTAACGGAGGCCCTTCGGTGCCTCCGGGACGGCAAGGATCGCACCCGGCCGGGGCTGCGTATTGGGGAACTGTACCTCTACGATAAGGATTCCTCCCAGGCCCTTTTGGAGGAAGGGTGCGAGAAGTCGGATTTCGTCTTCAATCTGGCGGGAGTGAACCGGCCTAAGGACCAAAAGGAATTCATGGAGGGTAATTTCGGCTTTGCCTCCACATTGCTGGATACCCTGAAAAAGCACCGCAATACCTGCCCCATTATGCTTTCCTCCTCCATTCAGGCGACCCTGGAAGGACGCTTCGCAAACAGCGAATATGGAAGAAGCAAAAAAGCGGGGGAGGAGCTGTTCTTCTCCTATGCCCGGGAGACCGGGGCGGAGGTGCTGGTGTACCGGTTCCCCAATCTGTTTGGAAAGTGGTGCCGTCCCAACTATAATTCCGTTGTGGCGACCTTCTGCTTTAACTATGCCCACGATCTGCCCATTCAGGTCAATGACCCCGCTGTGGAGCTGGAAATGCTCTACATTGATGATCTGGTGGCGGAAATGCTGGATGCCCTGGAAGGAAAGGCCCACCGCTGTGACTTCGAGGGGCTGCATACGGTATTTCGGGAGGACGGCCCCTACTGCGCCTGCCCGGTGACAGAAAGGGTCACTCTGGGGAGAATTGTGGAGTTGCTTGACACCTTCAAGGCCCAGCCTCAGACCCTGGTCATGCCCAGCATACCAGGGGGGAGCTTCGCCAAAAAGCTGTACGCCACCTACCTCAGCTACCTGCCAAAGGAAAAGGCGTCGTTCCCCCTTAAGATGAACGTGGATGCCCGGGGCAGCTTTACGGAGCTGATGCGCACCGAGGGCTGCGGTCAGTTCAGTGTGAACATCTCAAAGCCCGGCATTACCAAGGGCCAGCACTGGCACAACACCAAATGGGAGTTTTTTATTGTGGTATCCGGTCACGGCCTGATCCAGCAGCGGAAGATTGGCTCGGACGAGGTGCTGAATTTTGAAGTTTCCGGGGAGAAAATTGAGGCTGTTCACATGCTGCCAGGGTATACCCACAACATTATCAACTTAAGCGATACGGAAAACCTGGTAACAGTGATGTGGGCCAATGAAGCCTTTGACCCCAAGCATCCCGACACCTATTATGAGGAAGTTTGACTATGGAAATGAAGCTGGATTATACGGATGTTTCCTTTCAAAATAATGGAAAGCTGAAGCTGCTGATCATTGTGGGCACCCGTCCGGAGATTATCCGCCTGGCGGCGGTGATCAACAAATGCCGGAAATACTTTGACTGCATTCTCGCCCATACGGGTCAGAACTACGACTATAACCTCAACGGGATCTTCTTCCACGACCTGGGACTGAAGGATCCTGAGGTCTATATGAACGCCGTGGGAGACGATTTGGGCGCTACCGTGGGCAACATCATCAACTGTGCCTATAAGCTGATGAACGCGGTAAAGCCTGACGCGGTGCTGATTCTGGGAGACACCAACTCCTGCCTGTCTGCCATTCCGGCCAAGCGGCTCCACATCCCCATTTTCCACATGGAGGCCGGAAACCGCTGCAAGGACGAGTGCCTGCCGGAGGAAACCAACCGGCGGATTGTGGACATCATCTCCGACGTGAACCTTGCCTACTCCGAGCATGCCCGGAAGTATCTCCATGAGTGCGGCCTGCCCAAGGAACGGGTGTACGTCACCGGCTCTCCCATGGCGGAGGTGCTGCATCAGAACCTTGCCCAAATCGAAGCTTCCGACATTCATCAGCGCCTGGGGCTGACCAAGGGAAGGTATATCCTGCTGTCCGCCCACCGGGAGGAGAACATCGACACGGAGAAGAACTTCCTGTCTCTGTTCACCGCCGTCAATGCCATGGCGGAAAAATACGACATGCCCGTTTTGTATTCCTGCCATCCCCGTTCCAAAAAGCGGCTGCTGGAGACCGGTTTCCGGCTGGATGAAAGGGTGATCCAGCATGAGCCTTTGGGCTTCCATGACTATAACTGCCTGCAGATGAACGCCTTCGCCGTGGTGTCCGATTCCGGAACATTGCCGGAGGAGTCTAGCTTCTTCGGCAGCGTTGGCCATCCCTTCCCGGCGGTGTGCATCCGCACCTCCACCGAGCGGCCGGAGGCGCTGGACAAGGGATGCTTTATTCTGGCGGGCATTGACGAGGGGCATCTGCTGCAGGCGGTGGATACCGCTGTGCAGATGAACCAGGATGGGGATTTCGGCATCCCCGTTCCCGATTACGTGGAGGAAAACGTGTCCACCAAGGTGGTCAAGATCATCCAGTCCTACACCGGCGTGGTGGATAAGATGGTGTGGCGAAAATATTGATAAAAAGGGCGTGAACGAGGGTATGAAGTATCTGTTTATTAACTCTGTGGCGGGCTTTGGCAGTACCGGAAGAATTGCCGGGGACGCCTGCCGGGAGTTAATTGCCCAGGGAAACGTTTGTACCCTCGCTTTTGGCCGGAAGCAGGAAGGGTATGAGGATGTCCCCACGGTGCGGATTGGCTCCGACCTAACCTGCCGTCTCCACGGCCTTCGAAGCAGACTTCTGGATGACCAGGGCTTCGGTTCCCGGGCAGCCACCAGGCGGTTTTTGGACTGGGTGAAAGTATATGACCCGGATGTGATTTGGCTTCATAACCTCCACGGCTATTACATAAATCTGGAGGAGCTGTTTGGGTATCTTCGAACCTGCGGCAAGAAGATCCTCTGGACCCTCCACGACTGCTGGAGCTTCACCGGTCACTGTGCCTACTTTGACATGGTGGGCTGTGACAAATGGAAAACCGGCTGCCACAGCTGTCCCCAGAAGGGAGCCTATCCCAAAAGCATCCTGCTTGACGGAAGCCGCCGCAATTATGAGCGAAAAAATGCCCTCTTTGCCGGGATTCCCAACCTGACCCTGATCGTTCCCTCCCAATGGTTACAGCGCCGGGTGGAGGAAAGCTTTCTGAAGGAGTACCCGGTGGAGGTGCGCTATAACCGGGTAAACCGGGAGATTTTCAAGCCAACTCCCGGGGACTTCCGGGAAAGAATGGGCCTGAAGGAGAAGAAAATCCTGCTGGGAGTTGCCAGCGTCTGGGAGGAGCGGAAGGGCTTAAAGGATTTTATCGCCCTGTCAAGGCTGCTGGACGATTCCTACAAAATTGTCCTCATCGGCCTGAGCAGGGAGCAGATCCAGGCCCTGCCCAAGGAGATTCTGGGACTGCCCCGAACAAAAACCGTTCAGGAGCTGGCGGAGGCCTACAGCGCGGCGGATGTGTTCTTAAACCCCAGTCTGGAAGAAACCTTCGGCATGACCACTTTGGAAGCCAGCTGCTGCGGCACGCCTGCCATTGTCTATCGGGATACGGCCTGTGAAGAAATTGCCTGCCGGTTTGGCGGTCTGGCGGTGGAGCAAGGGGCGGAGCATCTGCTGAGGGCCGTTCTGACCCTTACCAAGGAGGAAACACTGTGACCCAATATCCTTTCCCGGAAACAAAAATCACCAGGGCGCTTACCGTTATCTGCCTGTTTTTCCTGCTGTATCTGGCAAGGGATACCCTGGTGACATCCAGCGTTCTGGGGTTTTACAGGACCCAGGCCTGTATGCTGGGATTGCTGGCGCTGATTGGCGTGGGCTTCCTCTGGCACAACCGAAAACGGCTGAAGGCGGTTTTTCTGGATCGGCGGATAGGGGCGATGCTCCTGTGCGCGGTGATGACGCTCCTTCCCATGGCGGCGAAACGGGATTGGCAGCTCATGTATTGCAGCGTCCTGATCTGTATTCTGGCCGCCATTTTTTTCACCTTCTTCCTGTCCTGCCGGGAGGCGGCAAAATACTACGTGGTTATTT
The DNA here is from genome assembly GCA_002362625.1 of Clostridiales bacterium UBA3259. The sequence goes on along the minus strand of DEUP01000025.1, from coordinate 7,631 downwards.
TGGCGGTGCTGGGCGCTTACTCTGTGGCGGCGACCTATGTTCTGCGGCTGCTGCCGGATCGGGGCATCCTTCCGGTTCCCGTGTTTTATAATCAGATTGATGTGGATTTTTACAACTTTTTCCTCTCTTTTGTATCATTGAGCTATGTGAAAAATCGAAATTTCGGTATTTTCCGGGAACCGGGCGTATATCAGTTTTTCCTGATTCTGGGGCTGTATCTGTGCCAGTATAGGGTGCAGTGGAAAAAGGAAAAAACCATGTGGATCCTCAGCGGGATCCTTGCCCTGACCCTCGTTACCACCTTCGCCACCGGCGGCATCATCGAGCTGGGACTATTATGCGTTGTGGTATTTTTCGATAAGAAGCTGTACCGGAAGAAATGGGTCTGGGCGGCGCTGGCGGTTCTGGCCGCCGCCGTGGGCGCTTTGGCCGCTTACTGCATCGCCCGAAAAAACGGCCTTTACTGGGAAGTCTATGACATGCTTATCGGCAAATTCACCTATCAGGAGGAATCCATAGGGGATCGTGTGGGCTCTGTCATAGTGAATCTTCGGGCATTTCTGGAAAGTCCCCTGTTTGGCGGCGGCGTTGCCCAGGTGCTCTACGCCATCGAAAACAATACCACGTCCAGCCTGATTATGCTGGCGATCTTCGGCCTGCCGGGGTTCTTCCTCCATGCGGCGGGCTGGGCCGCCCTGGTGTGGAAGAAGGAACAGAAGCTTTGGGTCAACGGTATGCTGCTTTTGATCCTCTTTATGTCCGTTAATACCCAGAACCTTATTGCCGACCTGTTCTTCTGGCTGTTTCCCATAATGGCTCTGACAGAACGGGTACTGCCCAAACTCCCGAAAAGGAAGGAGTTCTGATGGAACCACAATTGCTGAGAAAGGTCCAGCTGACCCAGCTGGAAATCGCCAAAGAGATCAAACGGGTCTGTGAGGAAAATGATATTACCTACTTCCTGTCCGACGGATCCCTGCTGGGTGCCGTGCGGCATCAGGGCTTTATTCCCTGGGATGACGATATGGACATGGCCATGCCTCGGAAGGATTATGAGAAATTCTGCCGGATTGCTCCTGAAAAGCTGAAAAAGGAATACTGCTTCCAAAACTGGTATACCGATCCCAACTACGGCCTGCCCTTCGGCAAGGTCATGAAGCGCAATACGGTGTATCTGGAAAGCAAAAAAACCCGCCGTTTGCGGGAAAACGGCTTTTATGTGGATATTTTCCCTGTGGATAATATGCCGGAGGATCCCGGGGAGCAGGCGGCTCACTGGAATCGGCTGCTGAGCATCTACCGGACAAAGCTGATGAAATGCGGCTACCGGCCCTGGATGGACAACGATAAGATTGTCTGGAAAAAGCGGATCGGGTATCTATACTACCAGCTCCGGGCCTTGTTTACAACGGGAGAGGCCTTGTCCAGAGCCTACGATACCCTGGCAACTTCTCCGAAGGAGGGAAACTGGGTATGTCTCCAATGGGGACAGAGCAACCCGGTGCCCTTCCGGAGGCAGTGGGTTCAGGAGTATGGGGAATACACCTTTGAAGGGGTGACCTTCCCTGGGCCGAAGGCCTATGACGAATACCTGACGGCTCAGTATGGGGCCTATATGGTGTTCCCGCCGGTTGAGGAACGGGAAAACCGGCATCAGATCGTGGAGATCGATTTTGGGGAATAAAGGGGGCGCGGCAGGATGAAAAAGGTACTGTTTTTAACCAATTATCCCTCTCCCTACCGGGTGCGTTTCTTTGACGAGCTGGGAAAGACGGCGGATGTGACCGTGCTGTACAGCGACCGGGCGGAGAATATCAAGCACCGGGACGGGGCCTGGTTTGAGCAGGGGGAAGGCGGCTTTCATCCTGTCCAGCTGAACCCGGTGGCAAAGCTGGGAGATGAAAACCTGTGTCCCGATGTGCTGAAGTGGCTGAAAAAGCCTTTTGACGCCGTTGTCATCTGTGGATATTCCTCGCCCACCGCCATGCTGGCTATGGCATATCTTCGTATGCGGAGGATTCCCTTCTATATGGAGGTGGACGGCGGCCTGATCCGGGAGGAAGGGAAGCTCAAATTTCTGGTGAAGAAAAAGCTGGTCGGCATGGCCAATCGCTGGCTCAGCACAGGGCGCTATACCACCGATTTCCTGGCCCATTACGGCGCGGACCGGGAGCGGATTGAAACCTATCCCTTCTCCTCCCTGTTTGAAAAAGACATTCTGCCAGACGTGGTTTCTCCCGAAGAGAAGAAACGGCTGCGCCGGGAGTTGGGGATTTCCCAGAGCCGGATGATTTTGTCGGTGGGACAGTGCATTCCCAGAAAGGGCTTTGATCTTCTGCTGAGAGCGGCAAAGGGCTTGCCCGAGGATACGGCATTGTGCATTGTGGGCGGAGAGCCTACGCCAGAATATCTGGCGCTTCAGCGGGAGCTGGGGCTGGATCAGGTGTATTTTCCCGGCTTCCATAAAAAGGAAAGCCTTCAAAGATATTACCGGTGCGCGGATCTGTTTGTACTGCCCACCCGGGAGGATATCTGGGGCCTGGTTGTGGGTGAGGCCATGGCTTACGGCCTGCCGGTGATTACCACGAACCGGTGCGTTGCCGGGTTGGAGCTGGTGGAGAACGGTATCAGCGGCTATATCGTGCCGGTGGAGGACGTGGAGGCGCTGAGGGAAGCTATGCTCCGCGCTCTTCAGGGAGACCTGGGGCAGATGGGGGCGGCCGCTCTGGAAAGAATCCGCCCTTATACCATTGAGAACATGGCGAAAGCCCATATGGAAATTTTGGAAAGGGGATAAGCCCCATGGGAATTCTTTACGCGGTGACCACCTGCTCGGATAAAGCCTATGCAAGGCTATTTTCGGATGTGGCGGTGAAGCCTGCCTTTCAGTCCCAGAAGTATCATCGGCTCCTGATCGAGGGCCTGGCGGCGGGGACAAAGGTGGACGTGATCGCCAATCCTCCAGTGAACCGTTCAGTATTAAAGGAAGCCATGGTTCGCCTGCCTGAGGAAACCGAGGGAGGTGCGGTATATCACTACATCCCCGCTGTCCGCAATCCCATTGCGAAAGCTTTGCGGGTAGGCTTTGGAACCTTTTTTAAAACAATATCCCTGGCGGACAGGGATTCCGCTGTGATCGTGGACGGATTGAACCGGATCACGGCTCTGGCGGGGCTGCTGGCCGCCAAGGTGAAGGGGATTCCCTGCATCGGCATAGTGACGGATCTGCCGGATATGCTGGGGGAAAGCGTCTTTTCCCGGAAGCTTGCCAATTTTACCATTGGCAGGTGCGACGGGTATGTGCTGCTGACCCAGGCCATGAATGAACGGTTGAATCCGCAGGGAAAGCCCTATGTGATCCTGGAAGGTCACGCGGACATTACCATGGAGGAGAAGCGGCCGGATCCGGGGAAGAAGCGAAAGCCCAGAGTGTGCCTGTATGCCGGAGGGGTCAGTGAGAAATACGGCTTAAGAAATTTGACGGAGGGCTTTCGTCAGGCGGATATTCCCAATGCTCAGCTTCACATTTACGGGCCGGGAGACTATGCACAGGAGCTGGAACGCATCTCCAAAGAGGATCCCCGGATTGTCTACGGCGGAATGCTGCTGAGCAGTCAGGTGGTGGAAAAGGAAATGGAGGCAAGCCTCCTGGTGAACCCCAGACCGACCAACGAGGAATTTGTGAAGTACTCCTTCCCCTCTAAGACCATGGAGTATATGGCCTCCGGCACCCCGGTGCTGACCACGGTGCTGCCGGGAATGCCCAGGGAATACCATCCCTATGTGTATCTCATGGAGGATGAAACCGCCCAGGGGATTGGGAAGCGGTTGAAAGAGGTGCTGAGCCAGTCCGACGAGGCGCTGTTCCAAAAGGGCACGGAGGCCAGACGGTTTATTTTGGAGAACAAAAATAATGTGATTCAGGGAAAGAAAATTCTGAATCTGCTGGATACCATGAAAAAGGGGAAGTGAGAAATGCGTCTTTTGTGGCTGTGCAATCTGATGCCGGGAATCGTTCGGGAAGCCCTGGAGGGCAAGGCCCAGGCGGGCGGCCTGTGGGTGGATTCCGTGCTTTCCGGGCTGTGCCGGGAAGGGGAAACCATTCATATTCTCTGCCCGGGTGGCGAAGCCCGGGGCGCTGTGGATGAAAGGGTAAGCTATCTGACCTTCCGGGAGGGGCTTCCCTATGTGTATCTGCCAGAGCTGGAGGAGGGGTTTCTCAAGGAGATTCGGGCCTTTCAGCCAGATGTGATCCACATTTGGGGGACAGAGTACGGCCATACCCTGGCGATGATGAATGCGGCGGAGAAATGCGGGATGCTGCCGCGCACGGCGGTGAGCATCCAGGGCCTCTGTTCCGTTTACGCGGGGCATTATGCCGAGGGGGTTCCCTATGGCGTTCAGAAGGAATATACCTTCCGGGACCTTGTCAGGCGGGATAACCTTTTGCAGCAGCAGAGAAAATTTGCCCTTCGGGGAGAATTGGAGATTCAGGCTCTGAAAAAGGCAGAGCATGTTATCGGACGCACCCGCTGGGATAAGGCCTGCACTGCCGCCATCCAGCCCCAGGCGCAGTATCACTTCTGCAATGAAACCCTGCGGGAGCCATTTTATACGGATAGCTGGCGCTACGAGATCTGCCAAAAGCACCGGATCTTCGCGTCCAGCTGCGCCTATCCGGTGAAGGGCTTCCACTACCTGCTGGAAGCCTTTGGGGCGGTCTGCCGGGACTTCCCGGACGCGGTGCTGGCGGTGCCGGGACGGAGCTTCCTCACGGCAAGCAGGCTCCGGAGAACCCGGTATCAGAAATACTTAGGGGAGCTGGCCCGCCGCTATGGGGTGGAGGACAGGCTGGAATTCCTGGGAAGCCTCAGCGCGGCGGAAATGAAAGGGGAATACCTGAAGGCCAATGTGTTTGTGCTGTCCTCCACCATTGAGAACTCCCCCAACTCCCTGGGAGAGGCTATGCTCCTGGGTACGCCCTGCGTGGCGGCGGATGTGGGCGGTGTTGTGGATCTGATGACCCTGGACAAGGAGGGCGTCCTCTACCCCTCCACTGAGCCGTACATGCTGGCCTATGGGATCCGTCAGGTATTCGCAATGGAAGACAGGGCGGAGGCCATGGGAAAGGCAGCCAGGGAGCACGCTGCCATGACCCATGATCCGGAAAAGAATCTCAGTACGCTTTTGGAAATTTACCAAAGCCTGACATGAAGGAGAGGCCCATGGACTTAATCAGCGTGATCGTCCCGGTATACAATGTGGAAGGCTATCTGCGCCGGTGCGTGGATTCCATCCTGGCCCAGACCTACGAAAACCTGGAAATCATTCTGGTGGACGACGGAGCCACGGACTTGTCCGGCGCCATCTGCGACGAATATGCTGCCAGGGACGTCCGAATCCAGGTGATCCACAAGCCCAACGGAGGCTTGAGCAGCGCCCGGAACGCCGGAATCGACATTGCGTCGGGAGATTACCTGGCCTTTGTGGACAGCGACGACTGGATTGACCCGGAGATGTACAGCTACCTTATGGGGCTGATTCACAAATATGATGTCAAGCTTGCTTACACAGGCAGGTTCGACGTGGAGGAAGCCACGGGAGAAAGAAGGGTGGGTCTGTGCCCGGAAAGGGAAGAGAAAATCCCGGCTCAGGAGTTGGTTAAGCGGATTTTCCTGTGGGACAACGTAGACTCCGCCGCCTGGGATAAGCTCTATCACCGCTCCCTGTTCGCCCGGTATCGCTATCCGGAGGGGAAGATCTGCGAGGATGTGCCGGTGACCTACCGCCTTATCCTGGAAACGGACTATGTGGCGGTGGGAAACAAGCCCATGTACCACTATTACCACCGGGCCGGAAGTATTACCAAGTCCAAGGTGTCGGAGAAAAGCTTCCATTTTTCCCAGCATACGGCGGCTGTCTATGAGGACATCCGGGCAAACTTCCCGGAGCTGACGCCCCAGGCCCGGTATCTCCGGGTGCGCTCCCTTTCCCATATCCTCCTGCTGCTGGAAACGGAAGGGGAGAGAAGCTGGGAAATTTACCCGGAGGAATACAGCGCCGCCCGCGGGGAACTGAGAAAGCACCTTTCCTTCCTGCTGACAAGTCCGCTGCTGGGAAAACAGGAGCGGCTGACGGATTTGCTGCTGATTCTGGGCTGGTACCGGCCTCTCAGACGGCTGTATCATGGGGAAACCCGTAAGGAAACCAAAGCATGAAAAAACAAAACCGAATCGCCTTTTTTAATATTCTCAGCGTGGTGCTGCTCAACGGCATTTCCATTTTCACCAGTCCGCTGTTTTACGCTCTTTTAGGGGACAGCGGCTATGGCACCCTGAAGATCTACAATATCTGGGTCAGTGTGATTGCCATTGTCTTCACTTTGCAAACCCAGGGCACTCTGGTCAATGCCCGGGTGGAGTATGGGGAAGGGGAGCAGGAAGGGTACCAGTCCTCCGTCATGACCATGTCGGTAGCGGCGTTCCTGGCGTGCAGCGCCCTGGTGCTGATCTTTTTGAGCCCTGTTTCCCGGCTGCTGAAGCTCAGTCCCCTGCTGGTGGTTCTGATGCTGATTCAGGCCTTCGGAACCTTCACGGTGAGCTTCCTGAATACAAAATTCATCTATGAGTTCAAGGCGGGAAGAAACATGGTCATCTCTCTGGTGGTGACCATTGTGTCTCTGGCCCTGTCCATTTTGCTGATTCTGAACCTGCCCATGGAAACCCGGTATTTTGGCCGGGTTTTGGGGAACGCGGCTACCTATGGACTGCTGGGCATCCCGGCCTGTGTGCTGATTTTGTGGAAAGGGAAAACCTTTTTCCACCGGGGCTATTGGAAGTTCTGCATTGTTCTCGCCATTCCCGCGATTTTCCACAACCTTTCCGACCTGATTCTGGGCCAAAGCGACCAGGTCATGCTCCAGCAGATGATCGGCGAGGCGGAGGTGGGACAGTACAGCATTGCCTGGAATCTGGCAAACGTGATGTTTGTGATCTTCGGCGCTCTGAATAAGACCTGGTGCCCCTTCTTCTTCGATGAGGTAAAGCAGGGGAAGCGGGAGGCCATGATGGACAAAACGGTGAACTTTCTGGAGCTGTACACCGTCCTGTCCGTAGGCTTTATTCTGCTGGCTCCGGAGGTTTTCCGTATCTACACAACGGGCAAGGCTACGGCGGGCAACACCAGGCTGCTGCCCATTTTCGTGTCCAGCTACTACCTGAACTTCCTTTGCACCTTCCCGGTGAATTACGAGTATTACCACAAGAAGACCAAGGTGGTAGCGGCGGTGACCATTGGGTCGTCTCTGCTGAATCTGGGCCTCAACTATGTGCTGATCCGGGCCATGGGCATGGCCGGAGCGGCTCTCGCCACCGCCATTTCCCACGGCATCCAGCTGACCCTCCACTACTGCTATACCCGGTATCTGCTGGGGAAGGAGGACTATCCCTTTGGAGTGCGGCTGTGGTGGAAATACGCCGCGGCGTATTTCGGGATGGTGGCCGTTGTGTACGCTTCCGGGAATGCCTGGGCTGCACGCTGGGGCATCGGAGCCTTGATCGGCCTTTGGGAGCTTCTGCGGATCCGGAAACGGAAGGTTTTGATTTGACAATAATGCGTACTGAATAACGCAG
>DEUP01000018.1:1230-35483 GCA_002362625.1 Clostridiales bacterium UBA3259 | reverse complement strand
TGGTGGCCCGCTACGGCATGAGCGAGAAGATCGGCTCCATCAGCTATCTGGACGGCGGCGAGGTCTTCATCGGCCGGGACTACCAGACCACCAAGAGCTACTCCGAAAAGGTGGCGGGCACCATTGACGACGAGGTGAAGGCTCTGATTGACCAGGCCTATGACCGGTGCAAGCAGATTCTCAGCGATAACGCCGACAAGCTCCAGGCGGTGGTTGACTATCTTCTGGAAAAGGAATCCATGACCGGGGAGCAGTTCACCGCCATTATGGAGGGCAGAGATCCGGGAGAAAGCTCCTCCACGGATTTGTTTGACGCCTTCAGCCAGCCGAAGCAGGCTCCGGAAAAAGAGTGAAAACTGAAATTATCCCCTGCCGGGGTTCGGCCTGAACCGGATCGGCTACATCCCCTTTTCCGCCATCCAGCGGGTGTATAAGCGTCTGGCGGTGAGCAAGGGCTTCCTCGAAAACGGAAAGATCTACGGTACGCTGTGCTACCTGGTGGTATGCTACGATGGAAAGCAAGGGGTCTATCGGTTTACCCATGAGGAAAACCTGAACGCGTTGCTGGATCTGTTCCGGGAGAAGACCAATATACCGGTGGGCAAACCCTGAAGAATACATAAATTGACGCCGCGGCAATCTCGACGCGGCGTCATATTTTAATTTTCTCACACCGCGTAGAACAAAATACAGAAGAACTGGAGCAGGGCGCCTAAGTTTACGAACAGGTGGAATATGGAGTGCATCCATTTTTTCGACCGGCCCAGGCCGTAGAGGACGGAGCCGATGGTATAGGCAATGCCGCCCAGCAGCAGGAACAGGAAGCCGCCGAAGCCCATGGTCTCGATAGCGATACCCGCAAAGGGAAGGATGGCCCAGCCCATGCCGATGTAGCAGATCATGGAGAAAATGCTGTATTTCTTCAGGTCAATGGCGGTGAGGGTGGCGGCCAGAGCGGCCATGCCCCACTGGAAGGCGAACATGCACCAGGCAAGCACCGGATGGTTGGGCCGGAAGGCGGAGAGGACAATCACCGTATAGGTTCCCGCAATGAGAAGGTATATGGTACAGTGGTCGATTATCTGCATGACTTTTTTGCCCATGCTGGGCTTTAAGCCGTGGTAGACGCTGGAAATGGTGAAGGTGAGGATCAGGGCGGCGCCGTAAATGGCGGAGGTGACCACACCCCAGGTGTTGCCGTGGAGGGCGGCCCGGATGACGCAGAGGGTCAGAGCGGCAATGCCCATGGCCCCGCCCACAATGTGTGTGACCATGTTCATGATCTCCTCGCCTCGGGTGTAGTCGGGAAGGGAGCGGTCGGATAGCTTGGTGCGTTTCATGAAATCAAAACCTTTCTGCATTGGGATGCTGGTAGTGTAGCACATTTTTCACAAAAACGGTACTCACTTTTTGTAGAATCCTCCCGTATGGGGAGAAAATCCGATTCTCCCCGTGGTAGAGTGGAAATCGGGGTTGACAAATGTCCGCGCTTAACGTACAATTCTTTCACACCATGGTTCCAAGCGGGAACCCATTGTACGTTTTCCCTGCGATTGGTAACAGGGATTTTTGTGAGAGGATTAACGTTATGAAAAAGACCCCCTTCGTGACCTTAGAAAAAGCAAAAGAGATAGCTGCCCAGATCCCTACGCCCTTCCATATTTATGACGAGGCGGGAATCCGCACCAACATCCGGGCGCTGAAGGCTGCCTTTGCCTGGAACAAAGGCTTCCGGGAATATTTCGCCGTAAAGGCCACGCCCAACCCCTTCATCCTGCAAATCATGAAGGAGGAGGGCTGCGGCTGCGACTGCGCCACCTATACGGAGCTGCTGCTGGCGGAGGCGGTGGGTATCACCGGGAAGGACGTGATGTTCTCCTCCAATGTGACCCCCATGCAGGACATGCGCAAGGCCTATGAAATGGGCGCCTATATCAACCTGGACGACGCCACCTATCTGGAATTTCTGGAGCGGACGGTGGACGGCGGCGAGATGCCGGACACGGTATGCCTCCGGTTTAACCCCGGCGGATCCTTCTGCCTGTGCAACACCATTATGGATATGCCCCGGGACGCCAAGTACGGCATGACTGAGGATCAGATGGCGGGCTGCATGAATCGCTTGCAAAAGCTGGGTGTGAAGCACTTCGGCATTCACGCCTTCCTGGCCTCCAACACCACCACCAACGAATATTACCCGGAGCTGAGCAGTCAGCTGTTCCAGCTGGCTGTCCGGCTTCACAACGCCACCGGGGCGCACATCGCCTTCATTAACCTGTCTGGCGGCATCGGCATAGACTACCGTCCCGAGCAGCCCAGATGCGACATTTCCGTCATAGGCGAGGGCGTCCGCCAGCGCTATGAGCAGATCCTGGCTCCCGCGGGAATGAACGACGTGGCCATTTTTACGGAGCTGGGCCGGTTTATGCTGGCTCCCTACGGGCACCTGATCTCCACGGTGATCCACCAGAAGCACATCTACCGGGAGTATGTGGGCCTGGATGCCTGCGCCGCCAACCTGATGCGTCCCGCCATGTACGGCTCCTATCACCACATTACCGTGCTGGGCAAGGAGGACGCGGTGCTGGATCACGTTTATGACGTGGTGGGCGGCCTGTGCGAGAACAACGACAAGTTTGCCATTCAGAGAAGCCTGCCCAGCATCAGCGTGGGGGATATTGTGGCCATCCACGATACCGGCGCTCACGGCTTCTCCATGGGCTACAATTATAACGGCAAGCTGCGCAGCGCGGAGGTGCTGCTGAAGGAAGACGGCTCCTACCAGCTGATCCGCCGGGCGGAGACCCCTATGGATTATTTTGCTACTTTGGATGGTTTTGGCTTCTCCTTCCATGACTAATTGTACAATATGTACAAAAACCGGAAGCAAATATTGGGCATTGGACGGGCAAGCAGGCGATAAAATTTCATACTTTTCGGTTTGGAATGTGCTATAATAGTGATAGCGGCAGCTGAGAGACCTGTGCCGCACCGAAAAGGAGAACCCTATGAACAGTATTTTATTTTTTCTGACACCTAAGGCAATGTGCGCGTATCTTTATGATGACTATACCATCCGACAAGCGCTGGAGAAAATGGAAGCTGCCGGTTATTCCGCCATTCCCATTTTGAACCGTCGTGGAGAATACCGTGGAACCCTGACAGAGGGAGACCTGCTGTGGGCCATGAAGAACATGTGCTACATGGATATGCGCCAGGCGGAGGCCCGCCGGGTCATGGAGATCTACCGCCGCAAGGACAACGTTCCCGTTCGGATCACCGCTTCCATGCATGATCTGGTGGAGCGCGCCTCCAACCAGAATTTTGTTCCCGTTGTGGACGATTTCGGCGCGTTCATCGGCCTGATTACCCGGAAAGCCATTATCAAGTACTGCTACGATCAGCTGTTTCCCGAAGATTAAGCTACATACAAAATTTTGCCTGCCGCTGAAAAAGCGGCAGGCAAATCCTTTGTCAGGGGCAGCTGTATTATCCCTTATAGGCAAGAACGGCGTCCAGGTACTGCTCCCAGAGATAGCTTTCCGGGCTTTCGGTCAGTCCGTAGGCCTCCCGGATGCCCTTGCAGAGGGCGGTGAGCTTTCGCTGGAGAATCCAGGGACGGAAGGTTTCCTTGTTTCCGGGCAGCATGGCGGCCGCAAAGATCCGGCTTCGATCTTCCTTTGGAAGGGTCATGGAATCGGTGTCCAGAAAGGCCTGGTTTTCGCCGGACAGCCAGTCTTCGGAGGGCTCGTTTTCTTCAAAGACGCCCTGGGTGTAGGCAAAGCCCTGGGGGTTGAACTTGTTCCATTGATCCAGGGCGCTGCTCTCCGTGAGAATGTGGGTTTCCATGGCGTGAAACAGCTGACGGTACAGGGATTGCTGAGCGTATTTTCCGGCGGTGATTACCATATAGGCATCGCCGCCGTCCAGGAACTGCAGGCCGTCAGTAGGTTCCGGATTCCCGGCCCGGGCGGTGTTGGTGACGCTTTGGACGATGCACAGGTTCAGGGAGGTGAAATGGGAGGCGGTATCCGGCAGAAGGGTGTCCGGAAAGACGGACAGCCGTTTTTCCAGGCTTTTAAGCTCCCGGAGCAGAATCCCCGGCTGGGTTTCCGGTTCCAGGCGGATGTCCCGGGGAGAAAGCCGGGCGGCTTCCTGCCCAATCAAAACGGTAATTCCGAATTTCCCGCTCAGCCGGGCGGCGTAGGCGGCGCACTGGGCCTCGGCGGCAGGATCCCCTTCGTAAGAAGAAAGATAACTGACATCCTCCTGAACGGCCAGAGCGTTGTCCGGGCTGGTATCCCAGCGGAAAATGACATAGGCGGTATTCAACCGGGCCAGAATGTAAAGCGCTCCCTCCGGGGTGTCCGCCGAAGCAATGGGGGTGAACCCGGCGTCCAGGGTGAGGGAGGAGGTACGCTGCCCGGACAGCAGATCATAATAGTCCAGGCGGCAGACGCCCTGATTTCCGTAGGTCACGGCACCGGCGCGGTTCGTAAGGAAGAAGCACCGGAGGGTATCCTCCGCCGGGAGAAACAGCTGCGGGTTTTGGGGATCCTCTCCGCGGATCAGAACCTGATCAAGACCCCTGGGAAGGGAAGCGCTGTACCAGCCGTTTTGGCCGGACAGGGTGACATCCCCCGCTGCCTCGTACAGCAGAGCGCCGGTTTGGGCGGATACAAGGGTGGCGCGGTTTTGTCCCTCCTCAGGGATGGCGCAAAGAAGCACCGTATCCTGAAGGAAGAGGCCCGCCAGGGTCTGACCGGGAAAGTCCATTTCCTTGATCCGGCGATGGAGGCCGGTTTCCAGATCCCAGACCCGGATTCCGTCCCTGGTGCAGTAGTACAGGGAATTGCGGTCGCCGGAGAGGATGGGCACGCCTTGCAGATCCTCCGGCGCGGGGATGTGACTCACCGTTCGCAGAGCGCTGTCCAGCACCAGGGTTTCCCGGGCCGCAGGATCAAAATAGGACAGGTATCCGTCGCCCACCACCAGGGAGGGATCCCCGGATGTAAGCAGGAAGGAAAGGGTAAGGGAGGCCGCCTTCGTGAGATTCTCCCCCTGAAGAACGGTCAGGGTGGTCTGCTCTGTGCCGGAGAGGACAAGCAGGTCGCTGCCCATGGCATACAGACCTGTGGCATCGCTGACGCCGGGAGAGTAAACCAGCAGGGCACCGCCAAAGCAGACCTGAGGACCGATGACAACCTGGGATGCTTCGGCGGCGGCTTCGGTTTCTCCGCGGGAAAGGGTTTCCTGACTGTCCGTTACAGCGCCGCAGCCGCAGAGAAACAGACAGCACGCAAGCAGGGGGAGGATACGATTCATGGTTATTGTCTCCTTGCAAGGGTATAATCATCGCCCTGCCTGTAGAAAGGGCAGTGCTGGGAGCGGGAGGTTTGGATCCGGTAGACCTCGTCCTCGTCCAGATCCATCATGCAGTAATACTCGTCAAACTCCTCATCATAATCATAATACCAGCAAGTGTCGCATTCTGTCGAATTCATAGATTTTCCTCAGGATTCTGAAAAATATGGAAGGAAAAGCTTCCGCTTTCATAAAGAATACAGCTGTGGCTGCCATCCTTGGGGATGGAAACGCTGCCGGGATTCAGACAGCGGATGCCCTCCCGGGTCTCGTCCAGCTTCACATGGGTGTGGCCGGACAGGAAAACGCTGCCCTGAGGCAGGGGCGGAAGCTTGTCTGGGTTATGGTGGTGCCCGTGGGTCAGATAGAGGGTCAGCCCGTCGGCGAAAACCTGGGCGCAATCCGCCATACAGGGAAAGGGCAGCACCATCTGATCCACCTCCGCCTCGCAGTTGCCCCGGACGGCGAAAATGATGTCCTTATACTGAGATAACATGGGGATCACCTGCCTGGGAGCGTAGTCCCGGGGCAGGTCGTTCCGGGGGCCGTGGTAGAGAAGATCTCCCAAAAGAAGCAGCCGGTCAGGCCGGACCTCCTCCACAAGCTGACAAAGACGGCGGCACCAATAGGTGCTGCCGTGAATGTCGGATGCAATGATCAATTTCATAATGCCGCCTCCTATGCTTCCAGGGTGTCGAGATATTGGTTTACGTCAAAGGGCTTCAGGGTTTCGTCCTTGCGTAAGTACAGGGGATGGTGAGGGTGGCCCCTTTTGGTGACGGCTCCGGCGCAGTACCAGCTGGCGTTATATTTCTCGCCAAGAAGCACCATGTCCCGGACGCAGCCGGGAAGATACTTCCGCTTCTCAATGACGGCGCCCCAGGCGGCCCAGACGGCGCGTCTTTGGGAGATGGACAGCACATAGCGGAAGGCCTCCAGATTTTCCCGGTGGAGCAGGGGATTGCACACCTTTTCCATGTCGTCGGGGCTGGTGGCCCGTTGGGCGTAGACGTTGAACATGAGGAAGCTGTCAAAGCCGTTGTGCAGGGCGATCCGCTCCACGGATTTCAGGGTGTTGTCCAGATCGTCGGGCCTGGCGGTGGAGGGATTGACGCCGATGCAGATCAGGGGATTGCTGCCTCGGGTGCCCAGAATGTACCGGTACTCCGAGTAGAAGTTTGGAGCGTAGAGCCACTTATGGATGTCGTAATCCGGGCTGGGGGTGTTGGCGGAACGGAGGGCGTCTTCAAAGGTGAGCAGGTCGATTTCGGCGGTGGTGCCGCTGGGAATGTGTGCCATCAATTTTCCTCCACAGTGGGGAACCACAGGCTCTGGGAAGGGTCATGGAAATCGCAGGCCTGGGGATCCCGGTTCGTTTGCAGACACCAGCCGGCAAAGGCGGTGTCCAGAAAGGGGTATACGCCATCCATGGTGGACTGGAGGCTTACCGTGCCGCCGTCCCGGAAATGAAGCTCTACCAGAATTTTGCCGCCCTGGATCAGATACAGCTTCTGCCCCACAATTTCCTGATAGGCGCGGACAATGTCCGGCTTTCCGAACCGGGACTGAAGGAAGCTCTCTCCGTCATAGAAGATGCCGAAGCTGAGATAATAGACGGCCAGGGCAATCCCCATGGCCAGGACGATGACGCCGCCCGCCAAAAGCACCAGGTCGCCGGGAATGCCGACGCAGACAGCCAGAATCCCGAGAACCGTCAGAACCACGCCGAAAACGCCGTAGCGCTTGTCCAGGCGAACGGCCAGACCGCTGCGGTGCTGGGCCTTGGTGCGGAAGGCCCTGGTAAAGGCCTTGTCGGCAAGAAAGCAGAGGCCGAATACGGCCGCCGCAATGAGCAGAGTTACTACCAGCTGCATATTGTTTCTCCTTTTTTGTTTATGCCCAAAGCACCCGGTCTACGGGAATGTCGTGGCTTTCCGTTTCCAGATGGGGAAGCATTTGAAACGCATAGCACAGGGCTACCGTGGGATGGTTCGGCTCCTGAGAAAGGAATTTGTCGTAGAAGCCGCCGCCGTAGCCCATGCGGTGGCCCTGGGGATCAAAGGCCAGCCCAGGCATCAGCACCAGGGCGGTTTCGTCCCGGGCGACGGGCTCGTCGGCAATTGGCTCCGGGATCCCGGCGTAGCCCTTCGCCACGGCGCTCAGATCGGTCAGATAGAGAAAGCGCATGGTGTCCCCATAGACCTTGGGCACCGCCACCTGTTTTCCGTCCCGGAGGGCCTGCTTTAAGATGGCCACGGTGCGCACCTCCTGATTGTAGGGAAGGTAGCCGTAAATGGTTCTGGCGGTTTGGTAGAGATCCGTTTGAAAGAACAGTTCCGCCAAGGCCTGGCTGCGGCGAAGAATGTCTTCCTCTGTCATGGCCCGCTTCCGTTCCCGGATCTGACGGCGCAGTGCCTGCTTATCCATGGGCTTCCTCCTCCCTATTTCCCCGGAACATCCGGAACCACAGGAAAATGGCGATTTGCCCGGGAATTCCCAGTAGGAAAAGCCGCCAGAAGTTAAAGTGAAACACGGAAAGCAATGTAGCGTAAATGGCCAGCAGAAAGCCCCAGACAATAATGCTGATCAGGGCCTGATTCCAGCGGAAGTCATGCCAGGCGGAGCGGAGGCTCAAAAGCACAATGGCATTGGCAGGAATGGCATAGAGGAAGGACAGCCAGCTATAGGGAGACAGCGCCTGGAAGGGGGAGAAGACCACAAACAGCAGCAGTGCCACGAACCACACCAGGGTGGAGGACAGCCCCAGAATCACATTTTTGTCGGCCTTGCGCTTTAAGGCCTTTTCGGAGACCTGGGTCATGGCCTTTTCCAGGGTGCCGCCGTTTCCGGGCAGGGCGTTGGGGTCTTCCAGCAGATCGTTGACCGTGATCTGAAACAGCTCCGCCAGCTGCACCAGAGTTAATGCGTCGGGTATGGATTCTCCCCGCTCCCATTTGGAGACGGCCTTGTCGGAATAATTGAGCTTTTCACCGAGGCCTGCCTGGGTCAGTCCGGCAGCCTTGCGGTAGGAGGCGATGTTTTTCCCAATGAGTAATTTGAGCTTCTCGTCGTCCATGGTGTTCCTCCCGGGTAATTCCTATAATCATACATAATAACATAAAATCCCGGGGAGCGCAACCGGAAAACCTACCTTTTCCCGGGCCTTTTCCCGGGAAAGAAAAGCAAAACCGCCACCGATCTCTCGGTGGCGGTTTTACGCAGCGCAGACCTGTAAGCCGGGTTCTGTCTTGACAGCCATCTATCTAGCCCCGGAATTGCTTCCGGGATCAAGCCGCCTCCTCGAAACGATCGGGCCAATCTTCTGTTTCTCCACGGCGTTGCTTCGGGATAGAGTTTACAGCACCCCAATGTCTCCATGGGGCGGGTGCGCTCTTACCACACCTTTTCACTATGACCGGCTGACGCCGGCTACATCTCTCTGTTGCACTTGTCCTGAGGTTGCCCTCGGCGGGCGTTACCCGTTATCCCTGCCCTGTGAAGCCCGGACTTTCCTCATCCGCGGCCTTTCGGCCTGCGTCCGCGGCTGTCCGGCCTGGCTGCGGAAATATTGTACTCCACAGGAAGGAAATTGTCAAATAGATTGCAAAATCTTTTTGGAGGGAGTATACTATATTTCTGTAAAGCCATAACAGAATTGAGGAATGGATATGAACACTGCTTTTGAAAACTACTTTACGTCTTTGAAAGAGAAAAGAATTGCCGTGCTGGGCCTGGGCGTCAGCAACCGTCCCCTGGCGCGGCTGCTTCTGGAATTTGGCTGCAACGTAGTCGGCTGTGACCGTACCCCCAGGGAAAAGCTGGATGGGGAGGTTTTGGAGCTGGAAAAGCTGGGGTGTCAGCTCCATGTGGGAGACAGCTACTTAGACGGCGTGGAGGCGGACGTGGTTTTCCGGACGCCGGGTATGCACCCCGGAAATCCCGCCATCGAGGCCCTTCGGAGCCGCGGGGCTATGGTAACCTCCGAAATGGAGGTGTTCTTTGAGGTATGCCCCTGCCATCTGCTGGCGGTTACCGGCTCAGACGGAAAGACCACAACCACGACCCTGATCTCGGAAATGCTGAAGGCTGCCGGGAAAACCGTCTGGCTGGGCGGAAACATCGGCACGCCCCTGCTGCCCCTGGCACGGGAGATGAAGGAAGAGGATTTCGCGGTGGTGGAGCTTAGCTCCTTCCAGCTGATGGATATGAAGCGCAGTCCTGAGCGTGCCCTGATTACCAACCTGGCTCCCAACCATCTGGACATCCACAAGGATATGGAGGAGTATGTGGAGGCCAAGAAAAATATCTTCCGCTTCCAGGACGAAAACGGCTTTCTGGTGCTGAACGCTGACAATGGCTTCACCGCCTCCTTCCGGGGAAACGGGAAGACCGTGTTCTTCTCCCGGAAAGGGGATGCCCATATTCACCTGAAGGATAACGTGATCTGCCGGGATGGGGAAGCGGTGCTTCCGGCGGCGGACATTCTGATCCCCGGTGCCCACAACGTGGAAAACTACATGGCGGCCATTGCTATGGTGGAGGGACTGGTGGAGGATGATACGATCCGGCATGTTGCCGAAACCTTCGGCGGTGTGGAGCACCGCATTGAGCTGGTGCGGGTGAAGGATGGGGTTCGGTTCTATAACGATTCCATCGCCTCCAGCCCCAGCCGCACCATTGCCGGACTGCGCAGCTTCCCGGAAAGGGTGATTCTCATTGCCGGGGGCTACGATAAGCACATCCCCTATGACGTTCTGGGGCCGGAAATCTGTGCACACGTGAAGAAGCTGTTCCTGGGGGGCGCTACCGGCGGGAAAATCCGGGCCGCTGTGGAAAGCTGTTCCGAATACGACAAGGACACATTGGAAATTGTGGACTGCGGCGCCTTCGAGCCTGCGGTTCGGGCGGCGGCGGCTGCCGCGAAGCCGGGAGACGTGGTACTGATGAGCCCCGCCAGCGCCGCCTTTGACCAGTTTAAGAATTTTATGGTACGGGGCGAGTACTTTAAAACCCTTGTAAAGGAGCTGTAAACATGGACATTACCAAGGTGACGAAGCCTGCCCGGAAGCTGCTCAAGCTGCCATATTGCGGTGCGGTCATCGTGGCGGCGGGCAGCGCCTCCCGGATGGGTGGCATTGATAAGGTTATGGCAAAGCTCCATGGGGAACCCATGATCGTCCACACCCTTCGGGCCTTCGAAGCCTGCGACGCGGTTTCGGAGATCGTGGTGGTTACCCGGGAGGATCTGATTCTGCCCATTACCGGGCTTACCGGGGCGTTCCCCAAGGTGCGGGCAGTGGTGGCGGGAGGAAAGAGCCGTCAGGAATCCGTCCATCTGGGGTTAAACGCGCTGTCGGAAAAGGTGAAGCTGGCGGCTGTCCATGACGGGGCACGGCCCCTGGTCACCTGGCAGCTGATTGATCGGGTGGTTCGGGCGGCGGGTACCTACGGCGCTGCCGCCCCGGCGATTCCGGTGAAGGACACCATTAAGGTTGTTGAGGGCAGGGTGGTGAAATCCACTCCGGATCGGGCTGCCCTGTTCGCTGTCCAGACGCCCCAGGTCTTTGACTTTGACCTGCTTCGGGGCGCTCTGAAAAAGGCGGAAATGGACGGCACTCAGGTCACCGACGACTGCTCCGCCGTGGAAAACCTGGGGATGGCAGTAAAGATTGTGGAGGGGGACGAGCGGAATCTGAAGGTCACCACCCCCATGGATCTGAAGATCGCGGAAATGATGATGGAGGAAATGCAGTGAGAATCGGACATGGGTATGACGTTCACCGGCTGGTGGAGGGTCGGGAACTGATCCTGGGCGGCGTAAAGATCGACTATGAAAAGGGCCTGCTGGGACACAGCGACGCGGATGTGCTGCTCCACGCGGTGTCTGACGCGCTGCTGGGCGCCGCCGGACTGGGAGACATTGGCAGACACTTCCCGGACACGGATCCCAGGTACAGGGGTGCGGATTCTTTGAAGCTGCTGGAAATCGTGGGACAGAAGGTGTACGCAGCGGGATACCGGGTGAGCAATATCGATGTGACCATGATTGCCCAGAGGCCGAAGCTGAAGAACCACATTCCCCAGATGGAGGCAAACATTGCCGGTGCCTTGAAAATCGCCCCTGGCCGGGTGAATGTAAAGGCCACCACAGAAGAAAAGCTGGGCTTTACGGGCACGGGAGAGGGCATGTCCTGCCACGCCGTGTGTCTCCTGGAAGAATAAAAAATGCGTCCCGCCGTCTGAAAAAAGACGGCGGGATTTAAAAAATGTGAGACAAATGTGACCCTGTAACCGTCTTATCACCAGAGAGACAGGGAAGGAGGCAGAACCATGGATGTTCTGTATCTGTTCCACCGCTACCGGGACGACGTGTACCGATTGGCGGTGAACTTTACCCATAACCCCCAGGAAGCGGAGGACGTGTGCCAGAACGTGTTTGTGAAGCTGATGGAGCAGGGAAATTTGACGCCGGGCAAGGAAAAGGCTTGGCTGATGCAGGTGACGGCCAATGAATGCAGGAGCCTGCTCCGTTCCTCCTGGTGGAGAAAGTCAATGCCATTGGATCCGTCCATACCAGCCCCTGACTACCAAATGGATGAAACGGTCCAGGTGGTGCTGTCGCTGCCTCCGAAGTACCGGGTGGTAATCTACCTGCACTATTACGAGCAGTACTCCTCAGCGGAGATCGGGGCGCTTCTGAAGCTGCCGGTGAGCACCGTGACCACAAGGCTTTCCCGGGGTCGGGAGCTGCTGAAGAAAAAGCTGGGACAGCCATAGATGGGGGGAGGCTACAATATGGACAGAAGACTTTATAATGCCTATGATAAAATGACCATGCCCGACGACTGTTCTCAGCGGATCGAAAAGCTGCTGCGGGAAGGGACGAAGGTCAAACCCCAGGGGCGGAACCAGGTGATTCTCCGGCAAAAGTCCAGATGGCAGACCTGGGGCTCTGCCACCGCGCTGGTGTGCCTGGCGGTGCTGATTTCTCTGAGCGGAGTGATGGTGTTCCTGGGCCTGGAACAGCAGCGGGATCCCCAGAATATACCGCGTTTCTCACAGTCCACGGAACATAGCGGAAAGACAGGAGACTTTCCCCTTTCAGACAGTGGAGAGCGGTTTCTGCTGAAAATGTGCCAGGTCATGCCGGACTGGGAAAGCTACTATGTACTGGACGATGATTTCTGGGAGGAATTCCTGTTTTACTCCTTTACCAATCCTGAGAAGGTTGCGGACGGAAAGGCAGAGACCATCATCGGGGAGCTGCCCGTGGAAGAGAATATGGTGCTGCTCACCCGGAAGCAGGCGGAGGACTACGCGAAATTGACCATGGGCTGTGACCTGCCTCTGCCCTCTGAGGAACAGGAAAACAGCAGAATTCAGTATGCTGACGGGGTTTACCACATCCGCAGAACGGATACCGGTTCCCGTCTGTATATCTTCCGGGGCTTAGAGGACGAAAGTCAGGAGGAATGCCTTGCCCGGTTCGATGTATACGGCGGCCAGCCGGGGAAGAAGCTGGGCACGGTTACCATGAAGCTTCGGACGGCGGACAACGAAAACGGCTTCCTCATTGTAAACAAGATGACAAAGTGGGAGATTTCCGAGGAACCAATCTCCCAGGTGGAGGAGCGGGACGAAAATAATGTGGCTTTTTCCGGCGGAGGGGATCCGTTCCAAATGAAAGTCCGGGAGGGGGAGCATTTTACTGCCCGGCAGATCTTTACGTCCAGTGGGTTTCGGATCAATGAGCTGCTGTCCTCAAAGCTTTGCTATGGCTACGAATACCCGAGCGGTATAGGTGATGCAATAGAAGATGGGTTTTACCAGCTAGGCGATGAGGGATGGGAGCCTGCCCCATACAAGACGGTCACAGAAGTTCACAGGGAGGATGGGAAAAAATTCACCGCAGAGATTCCTTATGTGGAGGTCCAGGGGATGCCGTTCACGCCTTACAGCGTTATGTTCGACGGGGGTTACCTGGAGCGAGTCTCCCCTTTGAATCCATACCGGTTGGTATACTTATGGGATCAGAACGTAACCGATAAGTTGATTATAGTGGATGGCCCATGGCGGCTGGATTTTGGTACCGGTGAAATGACGGATCTATGGGGCAATGTGCCGAAGGAGGACAGAAGGGAAGGGATCAACAGCAGTTTGTCAATGATTGCTTTCTTCCAGGATGGAAGCTTCCTGATTCCTTGTGTGGACAGTGAGGAGCCCCATGACCATTATTTCCTGTATGTGGATCCGGAAAACGGAATGGTCTA
This sequence comes from Clostridiales bacterium UBA3259, assembly GCA_002362625.1. The sequence continues at coordinate 21,849 of DEUP01000018.1, read as the reverse complement.
TGATTTGGAAGACCTGTGCGGCAGCGAGCTGGATGACTTCACCCCGGTGGGAGAGGAGATCTTCTGCTGGAAGGAAGGAGAATACTGGCGGATCCCAAGAGACACCATGCGGCCGGAATATATGGGAAAGCTTCAGGAAAACGTGGTGTTTGCCTCCGGGGTCTGGGGCGGGGACTGGGCGAGCTTCTCTGTGGAGCAGCTGGCGGATGGCAGTTATCGGATTTTCGACTATCTGGAAAACCGGATATTGACCATGAAACCCTTCGTCTACGAGAAGCTAGCGAACTGCACCTGGTCGGAGGTCAGTCCCGATGGCAGGAAGGTTCTGCTTCTGGCAAGCGGCTCTATCCCCACCGTGCTGGATTGTGACAGAAGACAGCTGCTGACCATAGACACAGGGATGAATTCGACTGTGGCAGGCAGAGTGGAATGGACCGTGAGCAGCGAGCTGTGGATCAGTTGTGTCAACCAGTGGGGAGACTGGGTTTATACACTAAAATAAAAAGACGGGGCCGCCTCACGGATGTGGGGCGGCCCCGAAAGATTGCGCTTACCGTTTGATGTCGAAATTCATGTTCATGATTTCCTTGATGGCCCCGGCGTCGTCGGTGATGTTGGCGTCGCCGTGTATGGTGTGCTTGATCACGGAGCTGGCCACGGCGAAGTTTACCATGTCCATGGGCTTATAGCCCCGCATCATGGCGTAGATCAGGCCGGAGGCGAAGGCGTCGCCGCCGCCTACCCGGTCAAGAATGTTGAAGGTGAAAAGCTTGCTCTCGAAGGTATGGCCGTCATACCACATGTAGGCCTTCAGGCTGTTCTGGGAGCCGGAATGGGCGTAGCGCACATGCCGGGCAATGCAGCGGATGTTGGGATAGCGCTCAATAAAGTGCTGGAACACCTCGTCCTGCTCCTCGTAGCTGGGCTGAAGGGGCACGCCGTCCTTCCAGTCGCCCTGGCTATGGTCATTTTCGTCCTTCCACAGATGGTAAGGCTCGATGCCCAGAAGCACGTCCACATAGGGCAGGCACTGGGTACAGTAGTCCCGGGCTTCCTCCCAGGTCCACAGCTTGCTGCGGAAGTTGCCGTCAAAACTGGTGGTGATCCCCAGTTCCTTGGCGGTTTTCAGGCAGTTGAGAATAAAATCGGCGCAGGAGGCGTTGAGGGCCGGCGTGATGCCGGAGACGTGGAGCCAGGTATAACCCTCCAGCAGGGCTTTGATATCCACCTTACTTAAATCATATTCTGTAATGGCGGAGTGCTTCCGGTCATAGGTGACCTTGGAGGCACGGATGCCGTATCCTGTTTCCAGATAGTAGGTGCCTAAACGATGGGTAGGGGTCTCCTCAGGGGTGGAGAGAATTACGGGAGTGCAGTGGACATCGTTGGAGCGGAGCATCCGGATGGCACTCTTGCCGATGGAGTTGTTGGGCACCACGGTGAAGAAGGTGGAGTCGATGCCCAGGTTTGCCAGAGCCAGGGCAATGTTGGCCTCGCTGCCGCCATAGGTGGCCTCAAATTCGTTGGCCATGCGGATCTTCTGGTAGTTGGGAGGGGTGAGGCGAAGCATGATCTCGCCGATGGTGATAAACTTATGACTGCTTTTGGGGTTCGCCAAAAGCGGGTTGTGGTGTTCCATAGGACGCCTCCTTATATAGAATGAAAAATAGTTGGGCCAAATGGGGAACAGGCATAGATGCTCCCCCATATTACCCTATTATTATAAAGTGAGACGTTGTGAAAAGCAATAGAGGAAACGGAAAAAATATGGATGATTTGAGCACAATCACCACTTCGACACCCTTCGCACCATTTTTTCCCCCGGGGCATAGATTGCGTCAAGGAGGTATATGTCTATGAAACAGTATTTTATTACCTTCCGCTCGGTGACCTTTGCCCAGCGGGGGGAATCACAGCTCAAGAGGGCCGGGCATCGCTGTGTTTTACAGCGGACGCCCCGGTGGATGGAGGAGCAGGGCTGCGGCTACGCCATGAGAATCTGGGCGCGGGAGATTGGGCCGATAATCGCCCTTCTTCAGGAGGAAGCCATTCCCATTCGGCGGGTGTATCTGCAAACCCCGGAGGGAGAGCTGGAAGAGGTGACAGTATGATCTATCTGGACAGCGGCGCCACATCCTTCCGGAAGCCGCCGACGGTATATCGGGCGGTGGAAAGGGCCATGGCTACCTGCGCCAGTCCCGGACGGGGCGGCTACGGCGCGGCCATGGAGGCGGCCTGGCAGGTCTACGGCTGCCGGGAGGAAGCCTCACAGCTGTTCCACTGCCCGGTGGAACAGATTGCCCTGACCATGAACTGTACCCACGGCCTGAACATTGCCATCCGCTCCATGCTGAAGCCGGGAGCGAAGGTGGTGATCTCCGGATTTGAGCATAACGCGGTGACGAGGCCCCTTCACGCCATGAATGCCCAGATTACCGTGGCGGGACGGAGGCTCTTTTCCTGGGAGGATACCCTGGAGGATTTTCGAAAAGCCCTGGAACGCCATCCTGACGGCGCGGTATTCACCCACGTTTCCAATGTATTCGGCTATGTCCTGCCTGTGGAGGAAATGGCCGCCATGTGCCGGGAAAAGGAAGTTCCCTTTATTCTGGACGCAGCCCAGTCCGCGGGGACTTTGCCCATCGACTTTGAGGCGCTGGGAGCGGAATTCATTGCCATGCCGGGACACAAGGGCCTGCTCGGCCCTCAGGGAACGGGACTGCTCCTGTGCAAGGGACTCCCCCAGCCTCTGCTCTACGGCGGAACTGGCAGCGCCTCCCGGGAACAGGATATGCCGGAGGTGCTGCCGGATCGGCTGGAAGCGGGCACCCTGAACGTTCCGGGCTACGCGGGACTGAAAGAGGGAATCCGCTATGTGAGAAGAACCGGGGTGGACGCCATCTGCCGTCGGGAGCATCAGCAGCTGAAAAAATGCGCCGCGGGGCTGAAAAAGCTGGGCATGGATGTATATTCCGGGGAGCATCAGGCCGCCACCGTGTCCTTCCGGACAGGGGAGGACTGCGAAACTGCCGCCCAGATCCTGGCGGATCAGGGAATTGCCGTCCGGTCCGGGCTGCACTGCGCGCCGCTGGCCCATGAAAGCGCGGGAACCCTGGAAACGGGTACGGTTCGGGTCAGCTTCGGCTTTGACGCGGGAGAGGGCCAGACCCTGGGTCTGCTGCGGGCCGTATCCAAATTATCTCCCTTCGCGGGATGAAATTTTTACAGAATGTCTATTGCCATAAGCCCGGCTTTCCGCTATAATAGGTAGGATATAAGATCAGAATATCATAGCGGAGTATACACTGCCGCACAGTTGACATAAAAGAGGAGCATGGAAGCATGATGGAAACCATTCAGAATTTCATTGGCAACGTAATGGGAATGCAGTGGTCAGACTATCTGGATATTCTCGTGGTCGCGCTGCTTATATACAGTCTGCTTCCCCTGATCCGGACGCCCAACATGATGCGGCTGGCCCGGGTAGTGGTGCTGGTGATCGTGGTGGCGTGGCTGGCAAATGTGATGAAGCTGTACACCTTCAGCTGGATTATCAATCAGGTGCTGGCCATCGGACTGCTGGCCTTTGTCATCTTGTTCCAGCCGGAGCTGCGGCGCGTTCTGATGCACCTGAGCGATATGACCCTGGCCCGGTTTATGGACGTGACCTTCGGCACCAGCGTGTCCGGGGTGAATGAGGCCATCATCACCCAGACCATTATGGCCTGCCAGCTTATGAGCCGCCAGCGGGTGGGCGCGCTGATCGTTTTCTCCCGTCAGCAGAGACTGGACGAATATTTTAAGTCCGGCACCCTGGTGGACGCTTCCGTTTCCGAGCAGCTGCTGAGAAATATTTTCTTCCCCAAGGCGTCTCTCCACGACGGCGCGGTGATTATTCAGGATGGGAGGATCGCGGCGGCAGGCTGCGTTCTTCCTCTGTCCGACAGCTCCACGTTAAGCGCGGATCTGGGCACCCGGCACCGGGCCGGCGTGGGCATTACGGAGGTATCCGACGCCCTGACCATCATCGTTTCCGAGGAGACGGGGGGCATCAGTGTGGCCGTGGGCGGTATGCTCAAGCAGAAGCTGGAGCTGGAGACTCTGGACCGGCTGCTGCGCAAGGAGCTGTCCTCCGGAGAGGATTTCAACGGCAAGCGCGCAAAACGTTCCCTGCTGCATCACAGCAAGAAGGAGGAGGACAGCTATGAGAAAAAATAAGCTTGGCTCCCTGCTGCTGTCACTGTTCATTGCCTTCGGCCTGTGGGAGTATGTGGTCAGCTATATCAGCCCCCAGGATGACAACACGTTTTATAATATCCCTGTGGTGATGGAAGGGGAATCGGTGCTTCGGGAACAGAACCTGATGATTACCAGTAAGTCCTCCGAGACGGTGTCCCTGCATCTGTCCGGCACCCGGAGCGATTTGAGCAAGCTCAATTCCGGCAACATCACCGTGCGGGCGGATCTTTCCACCATCAATGAGCCGGGGGTGCATGAGCTGTCCTACAGCAGGATCACCTATCCCGGCGACGTGCCCAGCAATGCCATCGCGGTGGAATCCAGAAACCCCGGCAGCATCACTGTCACCGTGGATTACCGCCGCACGAAGGATATCCCGGTGCAGGTGCGCTATATCGGAAACCGGGCGGAGGGATACATCTATGATACGGAAAACGCTACCCTGGACAACGGCACGGTGAATATTTCCGGCCCGGCCACGGTAGTGGACCAGATCACCAGCGCGGTGATCGAGGTGGATCTGACAGGCCGGGTGGAGGCCTTCAGCGAGAGCTTCCGCTACACCCTCTGCGACGAAAACGGAGAGCCGGTGGATGCCCAGCAGATCACCACCAATCTGGAAGAGGTGCGGCTGGACATGCAGATCCAGCAGATCAAGGTCATTGAGCTGACGGCGGACATTGTCTATGCCGGCGGCGCGACGCCGGAGAATACCACCGTGACCATTGAGCCGGCCACCATTCGGGTATCCGGCGGCGAGGCGGTTCTCGAGGCCCTGGGAGATACGTACAGCGTCGGTTCCATCAATCTTGCGGAGCTTGACAAGGCTGTAAACGATCTGACGTTTACCATTGCCTTGCCGGAGGGCGTCACCAACCAGACCGGGGTGACGGAGGCCTCGGTGAGGGTTCAGCTTTCCGGCCTGAAGACAAAGGAATTCACCCTGGATAAAATTGAGGCCGTGAACGTGCCGGAGGGCATGGAGGCAGAGATCATCAACGCCAATATTTCCGTCAAGGTGCGAGGCCCTGTGGCCCAGATCGAAGCCCTGACAGTGGAGGATATCATTGCCCAGGTGGACTTCACCAATGCGGAGGCGGGCAACGCCACCTACCGGGTGAATTTGTCCTTCGGGGACCGGTTCCCCAACGTGGGCGCGCTGAAAACGGGATCCATTTCGGCCACAGTGAGGGAAGCGAGTGAGTAACCATGGAACAGCTTGTACGGGTCAAGGCGGTATATGAAAACGGCACCGCGCAGGTGCTGTGCGTTCGGGAGAGCGCCTGCTCCGGCGACTGCCACAAATGCTCCGGCTGCGGGGCGGCCAAGGAGGCAGTGGTGCTCACGGCGGCAAATCCCATCGGCGCCAGACGGGGCGACCTGGTGAGGGTGGAATCCGCCAGCGCCCCTGTGCTGAAGGCGGCGGTGGTGCTGTATATCATTCCCCTGATCCTGTTCTTTGCCGGGTACGCTCTGGGAAGCCTCTGGGGCATCGGCCCCTGGATCGCCGGCCTGGGCTTTCTGCTGGGGGTGGGGATCGTGATTGCCTATGACCGCCTGGTGGTCAAAAAATCAGATTTGAGCTATACCATTACGGCCTTTGCCGGAGAATCCCGGGTGGAGGCCAGCATAAGAGAGGAGCAAAGCCATGGTTAAAAGTATGACAGGCTACGGCCGGGCAGTGGAGACGGTAAACGGGCGGGAATTCACGGTGGAGGTCCGTTCGGTGAATAACCGGTATCTGGACTGCACCGTCAAGCTGCCGAGAAGCCTGAACTTTGGCGAGGACAGCGTTAAGCAGGCAGTGAAGAATACCATTTCCCGAGGCAAGGTGGATGTGTTCATCACCCTTCGGTCTGAGGAGACTGCCGATGTGAAGGTGAGTCTGAATGACGCCATGGTACAGGGTTACCTGGCTGCCATGGAGGAAATGGCCCGGAAGTACAATGTAACCAACAACGTAAGTACCGCTGTCCTTTCCCGGATGCCCGACGTGTTCACTGTGGAGAAACCGGAGGTGGACGAGGAGCAGCTGCTTATCGATCTGATGAGCGTGGTCAACAAGGCTCTTGCAAGCTACGACGCCATGCGGGCTACGGAGGGCAAGGCTCTGGAAAATGACCTGCGGGGCCGGGGCGACACCATACTGAATCTGGTAGCCCGGGTGGAGGCGGGCAGCGCCCAGACCGTGGCGGACTACCGCACCCGGCTCTACAATAAGCTCAAGGAGGTGCTGGCCAATACCGCCATCGACGAAAGCCGGATTCTCACCGAGGCTGCCATTTTTGCGGACAAGGTGGCGGTGGACGAGGAGACCGTCCGTCTGAGAAGCCATTTGCAGCAGATGAACCAGATGCTTTCCTCCGGCGGCGCCATTGGCCGGAAGCTGGATTTCCTGCTTCAGGAAATGAACCGGGAGAGCAATACCATCGGCTCCAAGTGCAGTGACGTAAGTCTCGCCCGGATCGTGGTGGACATCAAGGCCGAGCTGGAAAAGATTCGGGAACAGACCCAGAACATTGAATAAAAGGAGCCGGTATGAAGCTAGTCAACATAGGCTTTGGCAGCATGGTGGCCGCCGGACGGGTGCTTACCATCGTGGCTCCGGATTCCGCTCCTATCAAGCGGGTGGTTCAGGAGGCGAGAGACCGGGGAATGCTGATAGACGCCTCCTACGGCCGAAAGACAAAGGCCGTGATTTTAATGGATACGGATCATGTGATCCTGTCGGCCATTCCAACCGAAACCATTTACGCCCGGTGGATGGGCCAGCCGGATCCCAAGACGGAGGAGGAACCATGAGCGTGGGAAAGCTGATTGTGATTTCCGGCCCTTCCGGCGTAGGAAAGGGGACGGTTTTGGGTATGATAATGGAGAAGCGGGAGGATTTTTCCTTTTCCGTTTCCGCCACCACCCGGCCCCCCCGGCCGGGAGAACAGGATGGAGTGCACTATTACTTTGTCACCCGGCAGCGGTTTGAGGAAATGATCGCGAAGGGCGAAATGCTGGAATATGACGAGCATGCCGCGAACTATTACGGCACACCCCGGGGACAGGCTATGGAAAAGCTTCACCGGGGCTCCGTACTGCTGGACATTGAACCGGCAGGGGCGAAGCAGGTGAAGCAGGCTTTGCCGGAGGCAGTGCTGATTTTTATTATGCCCCCATCTCTGGAGGAGCTGGAACGGCGGCTTCGCGACCGGGGAGATACTCCGGAGGAGCAGATCGACCTGCGGATGAAGCGGGCTGTCTGGGAAATGGAGCAGCGAACCTGGTATGACCATGTGGTCATCAACGATGACGCCCGGCGCTGTGCCGATGAAATACTGACCATCCTTGCGCAAGACGCAAAGACAAATTAAATTGGAGGAATTGGAATATGCTTTACCCCCCTGTTGCTGATTTATTGGAGCAAGTGGACAGCCGTTATCTGCTGGTGAATGTGGTTGCCCATCGTGCCCGTCAAATTGCCACGGAAGCCGAGGCCTTTCAGGAGGATCTGCCTGAGAAGCCTGTGACCATGGCAATCTGGGAAGTGGCCGACGGCCAGCTCTCCGCTGCGGTTAAGGACGAGTATAAAAACTAAGGAAAAGAAAGTAAAAGAGAGTATAGGAATGGAGTGGGTTTATGATCGGGAAAATCGCGGTTTCCGCGGCCAATTTTGCCATCGATAAGCCCTATTCCTATCGGATTCCCGCCCAAATGGCAGTGAAGCCTGGACAGCGTGTCCAGGTGCCCTTCGGCCCGGGCAACAAGCGCACCGAAGGCGTTGTGCTGACGGTGGAGCAGGGGCCGGAAGACGGCCTGAAGGCTATCGATAAGTGCCTGGACGAGGGACCGATCCTGACGGAAAACCAGCTGCGGCTGGCGGCCTTTATGCGGGAGCGGTATTTCTGCACCTTTTACGACGCAATCCGTGTCATGCTCCCCGCGGGACTGTGGTTCCGGACAAGGGAGACGCTGTCCCTGACGGAGGATCGTTCCTGGAAGGAAAAGACCATCCGCAAGGAGGGCGCCCAAAAGCTGCTGGACTTTCTGGAAGATATGGGTGGGGAAGGGTCGGAGGAAGCCGTGAAAGGCCTCTTTCCCGATGAGGAAGCTCTGGCCGAGGCGCTGCGGTACCTGGCGGGAAAAAAGTGGATCACCGCCCGGAAGGAATTTCTCCGCCGGGGCGGGGATAAAACCGAGAAAATCGTCACCCTGGCTGTCTCTGCCGAAGAGGCCTTGGCGTATGCCTCCCGCCGTCCCAGATCCGCCGTCCTGCAGAAAAGCGTGCTGGAACTTCTGGCGGGCGTAGGCAGCGGAGCGGTGAAGGATGTGTGCTATTATACCGGCGCTTCCATGCAGACCATATCCCGGCTGGAAAAGCTGGGATATGTGACCCTGAGCGAGCGTTCCGTTCTGCGCTGCCGGGAGATTCGGCCCGCGAAGCTGGACGGGCCGCTGGTGCTGGAACAGGAGCAGGAAAGCTGCTTTGAGGGACTTTCCCAGCAGCTGGGGGCGGAGAATCCGGGAGTGGCCCTGCTGTACGGCGTCACCGGCTCCGGGAAGACCGCCGTATATTTAAAGCTCATTCAGAAGACCCTGGATGATGGAAAAAGCGCCATGCTGCTGGTGCCGGAAATCGCTCTGACGCCCCAGCTGCTGGGACTGCTGGCGGCCTATTTCGGGGAGAAGGTGGCGGTACTCCACAGCAGCCTGTCCCCGGGAGAGCGCTACGACCAGTGGAACCGTGTCCGCAGAGGGGAAGCTGCCGTGATTGTGGGCACCCGTTCCGCTGTATTTGCCCCCTGCGCCCCGGGACTGATTATCCTGGACGAGGAGCAGGAGCATTCCTATAAATCCGAAAACAGTCCCCGATATTCGGCCAAGGAAGTGGCCATATGGCGGGGCGCCAAGGAAGGGGCGCTGGTGCTGCTGGGCTCCGCCACCCCATCCATTGAAAGCATGTATCGGGCCAAAACCGGTGCTTACCGTCTCTATACCCTGCGTCAGCGCTACAACGGCAAGGCCCTTCCCCAGGTGGAGATTGTGGATCTCCGGCAGGAGGTGAAGCTGGGCAACGATACGTCCCTGAGTATCCCTCTGCGCCATGCCATTTTGGAGACAAGGGAAGCGGGCAAGCAGACGGTGCTGCTCCTCAACCGCCGGGGCAACAGCCGTGCGCTGATCTGCGTGGACTGCCGTAAGGCCCCGGAGTGTCCCGGCTGCTCTCTGCCGCTGACCTATCACAGCGCCAATCACCGGCTGATGTGCCACTACTGCGGCTTTTCCCAGTCGGCACCCCAGCGGTGCCCCAGCTGCGGCGGGCCGTTAAAGACTATAGGCACCGGCACCCAGAAGGTTCAGGAGGAAATGGCCGCTTTGTTCCCTGATATGGAGGTGTGCCGGATGGACGCGGACACGGTCAGCGCCGCCAACACCCACGAACAGATTTTAAACCGGTTCCAGTCGGAGAAAATTCCCGTGCTCATCGGCACCCAGATGGTGGCCAAGGGCCTGAACCTGCCGGATGTGACCATGGTGGGCGTGCTGGACGCGGATCTGAGCCTCTACACCGGAGGCTACCGGGCGGGTGAGACCACCTTTAATATGCTGACCCAGGTGGTGGGCCGGGCTGGCCGGGGAGATACTCCGGGCAGGGCCATTATCCAGACCATGGCGCCGGAGCATCAGGTCATCAAGCTGGCGGCAAAGCAGGATTACGACGGCTTTTACGATTTGGAGATTCCGTTGCGCCGGGTTCAGAACGTGCCGCCCTTTGGGGACGTGGCTGCGGTGACCTTTACCGGCCGGGAGGAAGCATCGGTGCTCCGGGGCGCGGCAAAATTCCGGGACAGCCTTCGGGCCTGCCTGGAGCAGCCGTCCTATGGGGAGGAAATCTGCACGGTGCTGGGGCCTGCGCCCTGTGTGGTGCCGAAAATCAACTACCAGTTTCGGTTTCAGCTGACCCTGCGGTGCCGGATGACCAGGCTTTTGCGGCTGCTGCTGGCGTCGCTGCTGCGGCAGTTTAAGCAGGATCGGCTGAACCGGGGCGTGAACGCCTATATTGACGTGAACGGATTTGAATAAAGAAATACTTTTTACGGCCTAAGCCGGGAATTTGAGAGAGGGATTAACTATGGCACTGCGTAAGATTTTAACGGACAAGGATCCGGCCCTGCATAAGGTTTGCCGAGGTGTGGAAAAATTTGACGGACGGCTTCACCGTCTTCTGGACGATATGCGGGACACCCTTGCGGAGGCCAACGGCGTGGGACTGGCAGCGCCCCAGGTGGGAATCCTTCGCCGGGTGGTCGTTGTAGACACTGGTGAGGATATTTTGGAGCTGGTGAATCCCACCATGCTGGAAACCTCCGGTGAGCAGGAGGGCGCGGAAGGCTGCCTCAGCGTGCCAGGGAAATACGGCCTGGTGAAGCGCCCGAACTACGCCAAGGTGCGGGCGCAGGATCGGTACGGGGACTGGTTCGAGGCGGAGGGCGAGGAGCTGATTGCCCGGTGCTTCTGCCATGAGCTGGATCACCTGGACGGCATCGTATATACTGAGGTCATGGAGCGCTTCCTGACAGAGGAAGAGCTGATGGCGGAGGACGAGGAAGAATAATCATCACGGAGGATCTCCATGCGTATTGTGTTTATGGGCACGCCGGACATTGCGGCGACCTGCCTGAAGAAGATACTCTCTGACGGCTTCGATGTGGTGGGCGTATACACCCAGCCGGATCGGCCCAAGGGCCGGGGGATGAAAATGCAGTTTTCTCCCGTCAAGGAGGTTGCCATCCAGCATAACCTGCCCGTCTTCCAGCCCGAGAATTTCCGGGAGGAGGAGACAGTGGAGGCCCTTCGGGCATTGAAGCCGGATATCTGCGCCGTGGTTGCCTACGGCCGGATCCTGCCCCAGAAGGTGTTGGATGTGCCGACCTACGGCTGTATCAACATTCATGCAAGTGACTTGCCCAAATACCGTGGCTCTGCCCCCTATCAGTGGGCGGTGCTGAACGGGGAGAAGGAAACCGGCGTCACCGCCATGTACCTGATTCGGGAAATGGACGCCGGAGATATCATTGAAATTTCCAGGACACCCATTGGGGAGAATGAGACCGCGGGAGAGCTGCTGGATCGGCTGGCAGTGCTGGGAGCGGATTTGCTGAGCAAGACCCTGGCCCGGTTCCGGGAGGAGGGTAAGGTGCCCGGCACACCCCAGGATGGAAGCAAGGCGTCTCTTGCTCCCATGCTGGATAAAACCATGTGCCCCATTGATTGGACTTTGAGCGCCCAGCAGGTACACAACCACGTGCGGGGCCTGCATCCCTGGCCGGTGGCCACCATGGTTTTGCAGGGGAAACCCTTTAAGGTGCATGAGACCCGGATTACAGAGGGCTCCGGCACTCCGGGGCAGATTCTGGGCCTGACCAAAACGGGTCTGAAGATCGCCTGCGGAGAAGGGGCTGTGGAAATCATCTCCCTGCAAGCCGAGGGCGGCAAGCGGATGGCGGCGCCGGACTACTTCCGGGGCCATCCCCTGACCTGAGCATGGGCGCTCGGGAAACGGCCCTGAACGGGCTGATCGCCTGCCGGAAGGAGGGCGCCTGGCCAAACGCTGTGCTGAAGGAGCTGATCCGCCGTGACCGGCTGGACAGCCGGGACGCGGCCCTGGCTACCAGGCTGTGCTACGGCGTTCTCCAAAACCGGAACAAGCTGGATTTCTATTTAAAGCAGCTGCTTACAGGAAAGCTGAAGGATCTGCACCCTGTGGTGCGGGACATTCTCCACCTGGGGCTGTACCAGCTTTATGAAACCGATAAGATCCCGGCCAGCGCCGCGGTGAATGAATCCGTGGCTCTGGCGAAGAAATATTGCAAAAACCCCAAGGCATCTTCTCTTGTGAACGCGGTCCTCCGCAGCGCCGTCCGCACCCAGGGTACGCTGAAGGAGCCAAAATCTTATGCCGACCGGTACAGCCACCCGGAGGAGCTGATCTCTCTGCTGAAGGAAAATCTTCCCAAGGGAAAGCTGGAGCCTATGCTCATTGCGGACAACGACGCCCCTCAGACGGTGGTTCAGGTGAATATTTTACGCACCTCTATGTCGAATCTGGTCGAAAGGCTTAACCGGGAGGGCGTCACGGCCCGACCTCACAGGTGGATGGAAAACTGTCTGATCCTGTCCGGGGCAGGGGATTTGGAAAGGCTCGCCGCTTTCCGGGAAGGATGCTTCTATGTGCAGGATCCGGCGGCGAAGCTCAGCGTGCTGTGCGCCGGGCTTGGGGAAGAAACCGGCCGGGTGCTGGACTGCTGCTCCGCTCCCGGCGGGAAGAGCTTTGCCGCTGCCATGGTTCTGGGTGGAAAAGGGCAGATTATTTCCTGTGACGTCTATCCTCATAAGGTAACGTTGATTGAAAACGGGGCAGAGAGGCTTGGCCTTACCAATATACAGGTCAGGTTGCAGGATGCCACACAGGCTGTCCCGGAATGGATGGGCACCATGGACGCGGTGATTGCCGATGTGCCCTGCTCCGGACTGGGCATTATCCGGAAGAAGCCGGACATTCGCTATAAGAATCTGAAGGAAACGGAAGATCTTCCCGCCCTGCAAAGAAAAATCCTGGAGACCCAGGCCGGGTATGTAAAGCCCGGCGGCGTGCTGCTGTACTCCACCTGCACGGTTTTGAAGCGGGAAAACGAGGACGTGGTCAGGGACTTTTTAAAGGCTCACGGAGAATTTTCTCTGGAAGCGCTGCCCCTGCCAGTACCCTTCCCCAAAAATGAAACCGGGATGCTGACCCTGATTCCCGGGGAGTTTGATACCGACGGCTTCTTTATCTGCCGTCTGCGGAGGAACCTATGAACCTGAAATCCCTGACCCAGCCGGAGCTGGAAGCGGTTCTCAAGGAGCTGGGACAGCCCGGCTTTCGGGCGAAGCAGGTCTACACCTGGCTTCATAAGGGCGTCCGCTCCTATGAGGAAATGACCAACCTGCCCAAAGCCCTTCGGGAGACCCTGGCGGAAGCATATCCCATCTGTCCCCCGGAGGCGGTGCGCAGGCAGGAATCCAAGAAGGACGGCACCATCAAATACCTGTGGCGGCTGTCCGACGGGAACTGCGTGGAGACGGTGCTCATGCATTATCACTACGGCAATACCGTCTGCATCTCCACGGAGGTGGGCTGCCGGATGGGCTGTGCCTTCTGTGCCTCCACCCTGGGCGGCCTGGTTCGGCGGCTGGAGCCTTTCGAAATGCTGGATCAGGTGCTGTTTACCCAGGTGGATTCCGGACTTCCTGTGTCCCACATTGTGCTCATGGGCATTGGGGAGCCGCTGGATAACTTTGACAACGTAATGCGGTTTTTGGAGCTGGTGAACAGCGAAAACGGCATGAACATTTCCATGCGCCACATCAGCCTCTCCACCTGCGGCCTGGTGCCGAAGATCGACGAGCTGGCGAAGCGGAAATTGCAGCTGACCCTGTCCATTTCTCTCCACGCACCGAATGACACCATCCGGGACACCATTATGCCGGTGAACAAGCTCTATCCCAGTGAAGAGCTGCTGGACGCCTGCCGCCGGTATTTTGAGGCCACGAACCGCCGAATCTCTTTTGAGTATGCCATGATCGATGGGGTCAACGATTCCGAGGAAAATGCCAGGGAGCTGCTGCGGCGGCTGAAGGGCTTACCTGCCCACTTTAATTTGATTCCTCTGAACCATGTGGAGGAAAGCCCCTTAAAGCCCAGCTCCCGGGCCGCGGTGGCAAAATTTCAGAGACAGCTGGAAGACGGGGGCGTTACGGCCACCGTTCGCCGTACCCTGGGAGGGGACATTGACGCATCCTGCGGCCAGCTGCGCCGTAAATATACAAAAGAGGGCTAGGCCCTTCCTTTCCGGACATGGGGTGAGCCGGAAAAAACGGAAGTGAAAGGGGATTGCGGACCATGCAAAGCTGGGGACTGACAGACCAGGGAAATGTCCGAAAGCAAAATCAGGACGCCTACCGAATTGAACAGCTTGACTGGGGCACCCAATTGTGCGTGGTTTGCGACGGCATGGGCGGCGCCAAATCCGGCAACGTGGCCAGCACTCTGGCCGTGGAGGTATTCACGGAGGAGGTTCGCCGATGCTGGACAAGGGGCATGGAGCAGGATAAAATCGATCAGATGCTCCGAAACGCCGTAAAACTGGCAAACTTCACAGTCTACGACCAGTCCGCCCAATTCCCGGAATTTGACGGCATGGGCACCACCCTTGTGGCGGTGCTGGTGCGGGGAAAATCGGCCACGGTGGTTAACGTGGGAGACAGCCGCGCTTACGGCATTGACGAAAGCGGTATCCAGCAGATCACCAGGGATCATTCCTTGGTTCAGCTGATGGTTGACCGGGGAGAGCTGAAGCCCGAGGCGGCGAAGAACTATCCCGGAAAGAATTACATTACCCGTGCCATCGGCACAGAGCCGGTGGTCATGTGCGACATTTTCCACCGGGAAATGAGCAAGGGAGATTTTTTGCTGCTGTGCAGCGACGGCCTGAGCAATGTTATGGACGACCAGGAAATTCTGTTCGAGGTGGTTCACGGCGTGAATAAAAAGCTGTGCTGCAAGCGGCTGCTGAACATAGCAAAAAACCGCGGCGCTCCGGACAACGTGACGAGCGTCCTGATTCTGATTTAGGAGAGAAGCGGCGAAAGGAGCTATCTATCGTATGGATCAATATATTGGACGGTTGCTGGACGGTCGGTACGAGATTCTGGAAGTCATCGGTACCGGCGGCATGGCCGTTGTATATAAAGCCCGCTGCCATCGCCTGAATCGGCTGGTAGCGATCAAGATATTAAAGGACGAATTTGCCGGGGACGAGGAATTCCGCCGCCGGTTCCATGCCGAGGGCGAGGCTGTGGCCATGCTCAGCCATCCCAACATCGTTCAGGTGTATGACGTTTCTACCAGTGACGACGCAAACTACATCGTCATGGAGCTGATCGACGGCATTTCCCTGAAGCAGTATATGGAAAAGAAGGGCATTCTCAACTGGAAGGAGACCCTTCACTTCGCTATGCAGATCGCGAAGGCTTTGGAGCACGCCCACAGCCGCGGCATTGTCCATCGGGACATTAAGCCCCATAATGTGATGGTGCTGAAAAACGGCTCGGTGAAGGTCATGGACTTCGGCATTGCCCGGGTGATGAATAAGAGCAACACGCTGACCAAGGAAGCCCTGGGCTCCGTCCACTATATTTCCCCGGAGCAGGCCAAGGGCGGCCATACGGATAACCGGTCCGACCTGTACTCCCTGAGCGTTGTGATGTATGAGATGATGGCGGGACGGCCTCCCTATGACGGGGAATCGGCGGTCAGCGTAGCCATTCAGCATATCAACGGCGGCGCGCCTATGCCCTCGGTGTATAATCCCAACATTCCCGCCGCTTTGGAACAGATCATTATGAAGGGCATGTCCCTGGAGCCCAGGGACCGGTATGATTCCGCCACGGATATGCTTCGGGATATGGAGGAATTCCGGAAGAATCCGGCCATAACCTTCCATTACCACACGGTTTTGGACGACGCCACCCGCCAGATTCCCACCCAAACCACCACCCAGCCCAGAACGGTGGCGGAGAAAAAGGTTCAGGAGAGGACCGGCGTCCGGCCCACTACGGACAGCATCCGTCTGCGTCAGGGCGGCACAGGCACGGTGCCCCGGCGGCCTGCCGAGGGAAATCTGACGGATCGGGAGGCGGAGGTTCTGCGCCGGGTCCAGCAGCGCCGGAAGACCGAGGGAGAAAAGCGGAAGAAGGAGCGGACGGAGGAGAGAAACCGGGTAGCCACTACGGCGATTGTGATTTGCAGCGCCGTGGCGGTATTTGCCATTATTTTGTTCCTGGTGGCCCTGTTTAACGGCGCGCTGCTTCAGGATGAGAAAAAATTGGTGGATGTGCCCTATTTGGAGGGCTTGACTTACAGCGATGCCTTGACCCAGCAGTACAGTGATTTTACCATTCGCCTGCAGCCTCAGCAGTACAGCGATACCTATTTAAACGGTCAGATCATGAAGCAGGCTCCCGAGGGCGGCGAGAAGGTGCAGAAGGGCACCGACCTGTGGCTGACTGTCAGCATGGGAGAAGAGCCGCCGGTGAAGACCATGGCGAATTTTGTGGACATTGACGTGGAACAGGCCCAGGCCGTCCTGATAGGGCAGGGCTTTGTACCACTGGTTCGGCGGGAAGCCAGTGAGGAGTTCGCGGCCGGCCAGATTATTCGGACAGAGCCGGTATACGGAACGGAGCTGACAGATGGACAGACGGTGTATCTCTATGTCAGCACCGGCAAGGACGTGGTGGAGGAAACCATGCCAAACGTGGTGGGGATGAATGTGGAGGTGGCAAAGCCACTGCTGGAACAGCTTGGCTTTACCAATCTGCGGATCGAGGCTGTGGAAAGCAGCAAGCCTGCCGGTGAGGTGGTTTACCAGTCTGTGGATAAGGATAAAGATGTGGACGTGACCGCGGAGGTTATCATTCACTATTCGGAGAAGCGGCCGGAAACCACCGAGGCCGAGACTACGGAGGCGACCACGGAGCCGGAGGAGCAGACCATCCCCTTCACCTTCAGCGTACCGGAGAGGGACAAAGCCTATAATCTGGATGTTTGCACCCGGGGTACGACCCAAAGCGTAGCCAATGTGGTGGTGGAGGCCGGACAGACCACCGCCACGGTGACGCTGACGGGAAAGGGCAGCATGGAATTTGATCTGTATGTGGACGGCGTCTTCGAACGCACGATCCCCCTGGGGTTTGCCGGTGGCTGAGAGCAAAGAGGGAAGGATCGTCCGCTCCCTTAGCGGATTTTATGACGTGCGGACAGAGAAGGGAATTGTGACCTGCCGGGCCAGAGGGATTTTCCGAAAGGCGGGCAGCCTCAGCCCCCTTACCGGAGACCTGGTGGAGATCAGCGTGGAAAACGGGAAGGGCATGGTGGAAAAGATTTTCCCAAGGCGCAACAGCTTTGTCCGTCCCGCGGTTGCCAACCTGGACGCCATGGTGGTGTTCGCGGCGAATGTAAACCCCGTCACGGAGCCGTATCTCATTGACCGGGTGGCGGCCATCGCGGGTGACCAGGAGGTTCCGGTGTACCTGTGCGTCAACAAGTGCGATCTGGATCCGGCCTCCGAGCTGGTTCGGATTTATGAGCACGCCGGGTTCACGGTGCTGCGCACCAGCGCCGAAACCGGGGAAGGGGTGGAGGAGCTGCTTTCCTTATTAAAAGGAAGGCTCACCGCCTTTACCGGAAACTCCGGCGTGGGAAAGAGCAGCGTTTTAAACAGGCTGTGTCCCAGGCTGAATCTGGCAACAGGGGAGGTCTCCGAAAAGCTGGGACGGGGAAAACATACCACCCGGCATGTGGAGCTGTATGATCTGGGAGAAAACACCTATGTGGCGGATACCCCAGGCTTTTCCTCCTTTGATACCGACCAGATGGAACTGATCCTGAAGGAAAATCTTCAGTACGCCTTTCCGGATTTTGGGCCCTATCTGGGGAAATGCCGGTTTGACGATTGCTCCCATCGGAAGGAGCCGGATTGCGCTGTGAGAAATGCTTTGCGGCAGGGAAGCATTGAGAAGACCCGATATGAAAGCTATTTGAAGCTTTATGAAAAGTCAGAGCAGATTAAGCTCTGGGAGCTGAAATAAAGGAAACTGGCGGCGAAGAAATTCGCCGCCAGTTTTTTGCCTATTGACAAGGCACTGAAAGCGTGTATAATAAGTATAACAAATCATACTTTTCATATTTGGAGGAAGCGATATGGGAAAACCAAAAGGAAAATACGCCTGGACAGTGACTGTAGGAGAAAAGGGACAGATTGTGATTCCCAAACAAGCCCGGGAAATTTTCGATATCAAGCCGGGGGATAGCCTGGTGCTGCTTGGAGATGAGAAGAAGGGACTTGCCATCCCGCCGAAGCGCGTATTTGCCCAGTTCGCGGCCGCCGTATTTGCCACCGGAGAGGAAGAAAACAATGAGTGAAAGAAAAAACGATTTAGACAATATCCGCTGGGCGACGGTGCTGCTGGTGCTCATTTACCATGTGGGATACATATTCAATGGGGTGGGAGTCCTGGGTGGTGTGCCTGACGCGGAAAGCCTTAAATGGGTGGACTGGCTGATTGGAGTGCCCTATCCCTGGTTTATGGTGCTTTTGTTTGTGGTTTCCGGCATCTGTGCCAGGTATGCTCTGGAAAAGCGGACAGGAAAGGAATTCCTGGGGGAGCGGGCCAGAAAGCTGCTGGTGCCCTCATTTCTGGGCTTGTTTGTGATTCATTGGGTGACGGGTTACTTTAACATCAAAATGGGCGGCGGTCTGGACTACATCCCGGGCTTTCTGGTGTACCCCATTTCGGTGATCAGCGGCATCGGGCCGCTGTGGTTCATCCAGATGCTGTTCCTGTTCTCGGCGGTGCTGGTGCTGCTGAGGAAGCTGGATAAGAATGACCGGCTGTGGAGCCTCTGCGGTAAGGCCAATGGGTGGATCGGCGCGCAGCTGGTGGTGCTCACTTGGTGCGCCTCCTGTGTGGGGAATTTGCCGGTGCTGACCATGTACCGGTTCGGCATTTACTTTACGGCGTTTCTGATTGGGTATCTGGTGCTCTCCCATGAGAAGGCGCAGCAGGCGCTGGAAGACTATCGCTGGGTGTATCTGGTACTGGCCCTGGGATTCGGGGTTTGGTACTGTCTGAAATACTGCGGTGGGAATTATACGGAGGACGCCGTACTCCAAAGCCCGGTGACCAACGGCTACGCCTGGTTTGCGGTACTCGCTATCCTGGGGCTGACGAGGAAGTACGGAAACAGGGAAACCCCGGTGACCCGGTATCTGACGAAAAACAGCTTTGGATTTTACATTCTGCACTATCCCGTACTGATTTTGGCGGCTTACCTGCTCCATTATCACACGGCGCTGTCCGCCGGATGGAAATACCTTCTGGCCACCGTGGCGGTGACGGGGGGAACGCTGCTGCTAAATGAAATTGTAAAGCGGATCCCGGTGATTCGATATCTGGTGCTGGGGATCAAAAAGTCAAAATGAGAGAAGGGACATTTCCTTAGGGAATGTCCATTTTTTCGTGAAAACAGCAAAATAGCCCGTACAAGAAAGAAAAGTGCCTAGTTTTGACTGTAAGAATTTGGAATTCCTGTTCATAGAAATGGGAAAAACAATGTGTTATACTAAACACGGGGTGATATATATGGATGAAATCCTGAAAAAAATCGAGGAAGCGGATCAGAGCGAGATCGATGAGCTGTTGAGCACAGCCATCGAGCGAAAGCGGGAACTGTTCCCGGAATGGGAAATTCTGTACCTGGCGATGCCGAAAAACAACACCCAACAATGGAAAGAGATTCTGGATCAAGTGTACGCGTATTTGGTATTGGGGAAGGACAGCTGAAAAGCTGTCCTTTTTTGCGGTTGGATCTCCGGGATGGGCAGAAAGCTTTTGAGACAAAGAAAAACGCGAAAAAAAGAATTCTCTGTATTCAACGAAAATTATGGAGCGTTTTTGTAAGTTTTTCTGAAAAAGTGCTTGACAATCGGGGAAAAACATGGTACTATACTTGAGCGCGTGCGGGGATACTGTGCGTGCGATGCGATGATGCAGGAGATTGCGCCACTCAGGCGGTAACTTCTGCGGAGTATGTCCGGTCATCGGGCGGCTGAACTGCTTCAAAGCGCTGGCGTATATCGCTGGGCGGTTTGAGAAAGGGTCGGCCTCGGTCGGCCATTTTTCATGGCTCGGAATGATACGCACGGCGGCGCGGACAAAGTAGTTCGACCGTACCCAGACACTACGCAAACTGAGTACGTTATTTCAAGGAGGAAAAACACAATGGCAAACCAGATGATCCGCATTCGACTGAAGGCTTACGATCACCAGCTGATCGACTCCAGCGCGGCCAAGATCGTGGAGACCGGCAAGCGCAACGGCGCCCAGGTTTCCGGCCCCATCCCGCTGCCCACCAAGAAGGAAGTTGTTACCATCCTTCGGTCCCCCCACGTCAACAAGGACTCCCGTGAGCAGTTCGAGCGCAGAACCCACAAGAGACTGATCGATATCCTCAACCCCAACCAGAAGACCGTTGAGGCCCTTATGAGCCTGGATCTCCCCGCTGGTGTTGAGATTGAGATAAAGCTGTAATCTCGTAACAAAGACTACAGCAGCCCGCACTGTCTGGCATCGGGCGGACGGGTCATGTCGGTGGCCGTCCCAATGCGGCGAGCCGACCAATAACCTATTAAAAAGGAGAAAACAAACCATGCAGAAAGCAATCATCGGCAAAAAAGTGGGCATGACCCAGATCTTCGATGAGAGCGGCAAGGTGATCCCTGTTACCGT
>DEUP01000018.1:0-972 GCA_002362625.1 Clostridiales bacterium UBA3259 | reverse complement strand
GTGGAAGCAGGCCCCTGCGTCGTCACTCAGAAGAAAACTGTCGAGACCGACGGCTACACCGCCGTCCAGCTTGGCTTTGAGACCGTCGCGGAGAAGAAGCTGAGCAAGCCTGAGCTGGGCCATCTGAAGAAGGCCGGCGTCGAGGCAAAGAAGCACCTGAAGGAGTTTAAGCTGGATTCCGCCGCTGACATGAACGTGGGCGACGTGGTCAAGGCTGACACCTTCGCCGCTGGTGACAAGGTTGACGTCACCGGTATTTCCAAGGGCCATGGCTACCAGGGCGTTGTGAAGCGCCACGGCGCCGGCCGTACTCCCATGACCCACGGCGGCGGCCCTGTCCATCGTCATGCAGGCTCCATGGGCGCCTCCTCTCACCAGAGCCGGATCTTCCCCGGTAAGATCGGCGCAGGTCAGATGGGCAATGAGCAGGTCACCATTGAGAATCTGGATGTTGTCAAGGTGGACGCTGAGCTGAACATGATCGTCATCCGCGGCGCCATTCCCGGCCCCAAGGGCGGCCTCGTGTATCTGCGCAACACCGTCAAGAACAACAAGGTCAAGAATGTGGAGACCGGCATCAGCAAGAACCCGCAGAAGGCTTCCGGCAGAAACCCCCAGAAGGCTTCCGCAAGAGGCTAAGGAAAGGAGATCTTAAATCATGCTTAAGACCAATGTTTATGATATGTCCGGCAAGCTGGTTGGCGAGATCGAACTGCCCGAAGCTGTGTTTGGCATCACCCCCAACGAGTCCGTTGTCCATGATGCTGTCAAGAATCATCTGGCCAACAAGCGTCAGGGCACTCAGAGCGCTCTGACCCGCGCTGAGGTTTCCGGCGGCGGCCGCAAGCCCTGGCGTCAGAAGGGCACCGGCCGGGCCCGTCAGGGTTCCACCCGGGCTCCCCAGTGGACCCACGGCGGCATCGTGTTCGCTCCCAAGCCCCGCTCCTACAGCTACACCCTGAATAAGAAGGT